>NZ_JAVUPQ010000216.1:0-2253 GCF_032029835.1 Escherichia sp. AM3
GCACTGGATGCTGAACTGGTTTTTGGCAACGGCGAAACGCTGTCAATCGAGGACTACCTGGCCTGCCCATGCGATCGCCTGCTAACCGAAATTATCATTAAAGATCCGTATCGCACCTGTGCGACCCGCAAAATTAGCCGTTCTCAGGCAGGTTTAACCGTCGTGACGGCAGCCGTTGCAATGACAGACCACGACGGTATGCGAATTGCGCTGGATGGCGTCGCCAGTAAAGCACTGCGTCTGCATGATGTCGAAAAACAAAATCTGGAAGGCAATGCACTTGAACAGGCTGTCGCCAACGCCATTTTCCCGCAGGAAGATTTGCGGGGCAGCGTGGCCTATAAACGCTATATCACGGGAGTTCTGGTAGCCGACCTGTATGCCGACTGCCAACAGGCTGGGGAGGAAGCCGTATGATCATCCACTTTACTTTAAATGGCGCGCCTCAGGAGCTAACCGTTAATCCAGGCGAAAACGTGCAAAAGCTGTTGTTTAACATGGGAATGCACTCTGTACGCAACAGTGATGATGGTTTCGGGTTTGCCGGTTCTGACGCAATAATCTTTAACGGTAATATCGTTAACGCGTCCTTGCTTATTGCCGCACAGTTAGAGAAGGCAGATATTCGTACCGCAGAATCTCTGGGCAAATGGAACGAGTTAAGTCTGGTTCAACAGGCAATGGTTGATGTTGGCGTGGTGCAGTCTGGTTATAACGATCCAGCTGCAGCTCTGATTATCACCGATCTTCTCGATCGCATCGCCGCACCTACCCGCGAAGAGATCGACGACGCGCTTTCTGGTTTGTTCTGCCGCGATGCTGGCTGGCAGCAATACTATCAGGTCATTGAACTGGCGGTTGCACGTAAAAATAATCCGCAGGCCACCATTGATATCGCTCCGACTTTCCGTGACGACCTAGAAGTCATTGGTAAGCATTATCCTAAAACTGATGCCGCGAAAATGGTGCAGGCGAAACCCTGCTATGTTGAAGACCGCGTAACGGCTGACGCCTGCGTCATTAAAATGTTACGTAGCCCACACGCTCACGCACTGATTACTCATCTGGATGTCAGCAAAGCTGAAGCCTTACCGGGCGTCGTTCACGTTATTACTCACCTGAATTGCCCGGATATCTACTATACCCCGGGTGGTCAGAGCGCACCGGAACCGTCACCGCTTGACCGCCGTATGTTCGGCAAGAAAATGCGTCACGTCGGCGATCGTGTTGCTGCGGTCGTCGCAGAAAGTGAAGAAATTGGGCTCGAAGCACTGAAGCTCATCGACGTTGAATATGAAGTGCTTAAGCCGGTAATGTCGATCGACGAAGCAATGGCGGAAGATGCGCCTGTCGTGCACGATGAACCGGTGGTGTATGTTGCTGGTGCGCCAGATACTCTGGAAGACGATAACAGCCATGCAGCCCAGCGCGGCGAGCATATGATCATCAACTTCCCGATCGGTTCTCGCCCTCGCAAAAATATCGCCGCCAGTATTCATGGTCATATTGGCGATATGGACAAAGGCTTTGCCGATGCCGATGTGATCATTGAGCGAACCTATAACTCAACGCAAGCGCAGCAGTGCCCGACTGAAACACATATCTGCTTTACTCGTATGGACGGCGATCGTCTGGTTATCCACGCCTCCACCCAGGTACCATGGCACTTACGCCGCCAGGTCGCGCGCCTCGTGGGCATGAAACAGCATAAAGTTCATGTCATTAAAGAGCGAGTTGGCGGCGGTTTTGGTTCCAAACAGGACATCCTGCTGGAAGAAGTGTGCGCCTGGGCAACCTGCGTGACCGGGCGTCCGGTACTGTTCCGCTACACCCGTGAAGAAGAGTTTATTGCTAACACCTCTCGTCACGTCGCGAAAGTCACCGTCAAACTGGGAGCGAAAAAAGATGGTCGCCTGACGGCAGTGAAGATGGATTTCCGCGCCAACACTGGCCCTTACGGCAACCACTCACTCACCGTACCGTGTAACGGACCGGCGCTGTCGCTGCCGTTATATCCGTGCGATAACGTCGATTTCCAGGTCACCACCTACTACAGCAACATTTGCCCAAATGGTGCTTATCAGGGTTATGGCGCACCGAAAGGTAACTTCGCTATCACCATGGCATTAGCGGAACTGGCTGAACAGTTACAGATCGACCAACTGGAAATTATCGAACGTAACCGGGTACACGAAGGGCAAGAGCTGAAAATTCTCGGTGCAATCGGTGAAGGTAAAGCGCCGACCTCCGTTC
>NZ_JAVUPQ010000217.1:0-2229 GCF_032029835.1 Escherichia sp. AM3
AATCTGCGCTCACAGCCATTAAAGGCAAAAATTCCCTCACGGTTAAGTATATTAGTTGCAATATCCCAGTCTTTAATTCTCAAAAAGGCTGTTACAGCAAAACCAGAATACGAAGCAATTTTTGAAATGATGCATTCATCAGCTTTTATTAACGCGGCAAAAGGAACTATCTTCTGATGACCACACGAAATCATAGGGAGTGTGTGAATATCATAATAAGCTATTGAATGACAATCCATGCGGGTGTCATCAATAGCTGCCAGCCAGAATCCTGTCTGGTCTTTTATTTTTCTGCTAATATCAGAATCTGAAACACCAGGATTTAATAAATATCCACCATAGCAGACATGGAAGGGGTGAACAGATTCATCAATATCAGGAAGTTCTTTTACCGGATTTTCTTTCCAGTCCTTCAGAACACCAAATTCAAGAGCATCCAGCAAAAACTTTCGTTCAAATCCATCAAACAATGCATATTGCATAATAACCACCAAAGAGTATCTGATTTATATAACTAATGCACTTTCAATAGACGGTTGTCTTTTGAATAAAGAACAATCTGTATTCAATCGTTCAGACTGAATAGTGTGAAGTAAAAGGCTTTCTTCTCTGGACAGAAGGAAGTCACCCCATTCGAACTCTTTCCACATATCATGACTGTTTTCACCAGGATTCTTTAATAAGGACTCCATTTTGGGCTGGATTCTGGCTGGAGGATTATTTTCATAAGCTGAATGTACCCTGTCACTCCACTTATCAAAAGAACCATTTAATAGAATTTCCTGTGATACCATATCAAAATCATCATCTTCTATATAGGTATTTACCCGATGATAAATCAATCCCATATCTTCAATATCCCAGGTGTATATAGTAGTAAACCATCTTAATTTTTATCTGTTTGCAAAACGAGGCCATTGACTGACTTTCTTCCTTTTCGCATTCCAACCCATAAACATTTGTTAGGCCACGGTCTCCCCACAGATAATGATTTATCATCAATAGTTAAATTAAGTTCAGGTATGGAGATAGATTTAAGACTACATTTATTAGCCATTCGATGAAAAAGTTTAGGTACAATATGCAAGTACATATAGATTTCCTTTATCTTTAGTGTGCTCAAATAAGTCCTGATTTGTTGATATCGATACCAGACTTATCAGCAAGAGCGACCAAAAACTTTTCCTGTGAATCAAGCCAACCACTTACCCACGGATATTCATCCTGAATTTCAGGATGTTGATTCTTTATAAGTTCAAGCAGTTCTCTGTTTTCAGATATTCGCTTATTAACACCGCCCTGTGTGCGCTTTATCGTTTCAGACAGTGAATTGAGTCTGTAATGGACACGCCTGTAATATTTAACAACTATAAATAAAATCACAATCAAAGCTATAACCCATACGCAGAACAATACTTCTGAAAATAAATGGATATTCATTTAAGCCTCCTTAATTTTATGCCGCCATTTCATCCATTATGACTGTGAAGTATTCAGCATTAGTATTCATCTTCATAAGGTAGCCAATCGTAATCGTTTGAGTTCCAGTCAATTGGAAGAAATGGCTCTGTTTGTTTATGGCAGGAGAGGCAAACATAAATATTTTTCTCTTTATGAAAAATCATCGACTTACATTTATCACAGTCGCACCAACCCTCGACTGGTTCAGGGCATTCAGGTAATTCTATCTCCTGATGTTTACCATATTTTTTCCATTCCTCGGCATCCTGATAACCTCCCCATACTGCTTGTGTAAAACTGTCGATATAGTCACCTGACTTATTTTTATCAAAATTAAATTTATATACTTCGCCATTTAGTTCAAATGACAGATCAAGGTCAGGTAGTAATTGCTTTTCGAAGCGTTGTTGTAACTCTTTCTTTTCTTTGGGGGATAAAGCCATAAAAACCTCTATCAGTTAGTTATGTTTGTATCGCCACTCCCACGGTGGAACCGGATTTGCATCGGCCCACAAACCGCGTTTTTGTTCCTGAGCTTCCCGTTGTAGAGCCGGTAATGACTCATCCACGTTGTAACGTTCATATACCCATGCAGCGCCAGACTGAACCATAAAGCGGCTGGCATCCGTGCCGTTCGTCGTGAACACATGACCGATAATGCGTCCGTAGCGGTCTTTATGTGAATAAGAGACTGTCACCTGTTTACCTGCAACCAGAGTTTTAAGCTGACTAGTTGACCAGCGTCCAAAAGGTTGTTTCTTTTCAGGG
>NZ_JAVUPQ010000218.1:0-2204 GCF_032029835.1 Escherichia sp. AM3
TGTTTTTGTCATGTGAGTCACCTCTGACTGAGAGTTTACTCACTTAGCCGCGTGTCCACTATTGCTGGGTAAGATCAGTTCTCCCTCGCATCGTTGGAGCTGTAACTCGTTTCAATGCGAATGGTAAATCAGTACCGGATAAAACTTTGCCTAAAGAAACTGCTTACCGCCAAGTTTCCTGGACATGGAAAAAATGGGTTGGCAGGGGCCAAACTGAGGAGGTCACTGAAACGAGGGAAATCGAGTATCAGCGTTACCAGAGAGTTTTCACTCCACCTCCTGGCGTCGAATTGAAAATTGTTGAGAATCTAAACGGGGAGAAGTTAGTAATATCTCCTAAATTGACTTTGACAGATGAAAAAAAGAATCTTGTAACACATTGCGTTAACTTGTTTTTAGAGTTATTTGGTCTTTGCGAAGTGGTTGACGAGGAACTCAATACTATTGTCACCACTCAGTCTATAAAACTGAACTGGAGCCTCCTTCCTCAAGGGCAATATCCTTGGAGTACAATAGGCCCTCAGATAATGTCAGCAATCAAACCTCGAGGAAAAGGAAATTCTGCTGTAGTCGAGGGTAGACTTCAACTCATTAACAGCAAACAACCTGATTTTGTCGCTGTAGGAAAGGCTGGCTTTCAAGGTTACGTGATTTTTGGATTCCCCAACCACAATACCTATGTATTAGAAAGTTCACAGTGTAACAATGCAACCTACATTTTTGACAATGATTGGCAACATTTATCGCAATTAACTAAAGCTGAGATTTTAGATGGAAATTTGCATCATGCCAGAGTAATTCACCGTAGAAACTGGACTGCCGAAATTCTCAGATACTTACCTTAACTCTTTTATCGCGGGAGGTATACCTCCCGCAAAAGACCAATTGCAATAAAATGTGGAACGCCAAAGAGGAGAAAGACCTTACTAGCGGTATAAAGACATTTCGCATACGCAGAAGACCCAAAAGGGTACCGCTGCCCGAGTGTGAAGACGTTTAGGTAGGAAAACGTACAGGTATGGCAAACGGTTCAGATGGTTTAATCATTTTATATACGGTACCACACACAGTAAAAGTAAGTTTCTCAGTATCGATCACTCCCTCAACCTCTTTGTAGTCGAGTGGGAATTTCACCTTATTATCGTTAATTTTGTACAAGCCACCTGGGATGTTGGGGCCATGTTCGATTTGCAAATAATCGCCCTTGATTGTCCAGCGTCCTTCTACCTGGTATCCAATCGCGCTACCGTGCTCATTAAAGTAAATGCTCATGATGATTCCTTACTCTTTGAACTCAATTTCTTGATCATCAAACTCTCCATTACGAGAGAGTTTGATTGAAAAGCGCTTGAATGTATTGAAAAAGTCTTCCAAAGTTATTTGGACATTTTCTCTTCTTAACTCGCCAGTTTGTTCCATTATATATGCCTCTACATCAAAGAGATTCCCAGTTCTGAAGAAAGAAATGCCTTTAACTATCTCACCTTCTTTCAGAATCCCTTTAGCTCTCAGGAAGTCACTGAAGCTGTCTTGATCAGCCCTGTCCGCTGCAACAGTGCCTTTGTAGTCGTTATATTGAGTATTTGCTTTAAAGTGTTCTTTTTGCATGTTTTTATGTCCATTGCTGTGTGTAATCAAAGATAGCGTAGCGCAGATTTTGGACAATACAAGCCTTATTGCCCGTTGGTGGTAAGACAACGTGCGGAGCCGTTAGGCGACTTCATCAGGGGTTATGTCAGACAGTGAAATTTATCAGGATGACCATGTACCCGAAGGAGCGAGGCCGAACCGCTGGCAGAGCTTGCATGTGGTGTGCAAGTACCATAACCACCATAAACCTGTTTATTCCCTGCAACGTCATCTCGACGTGTGGCATGTAGGAGCATCGGCAAAAATGCGCTTCACTGAAAGCTTGGGGAATTATGCCGGGTAGACGGCTTTATGTTCATGTTGGACTGTCGCAGTATGAACTTGGAACTACTGCCAGCGTGATGATATGCTCCCCTGTACCACAGACCAATCACGCGACAGGTGCGGGCGTAGTACAATGGGTAGTTTAAGTTGTACCTGTAAAGCAGGGCAACGTAACTGACTGAATAATCTAACTTATTGATTATTCAGGAGAATTGGAGCGGGCGAAGGGAATCGAACCCTCGTATAGAGCTTGGGAAGCTCTCGTTCTACCATTGAACTACGCCCGCTTC
>NZ_JAVUPQ010000219.1:0-2167 GCF_032029835.1 Escherichia sp. AM3
GCCTATATGTATTAACTGCTAAATCTAGCACACTCCAGCTATAAAAACATGTTAGTAAAAATAGAGATTTATAATATCGGTCCTTACAATATAGAATTCCTACTAACATAAAAGCTAAAACAAAGTATAAGGAACTTAAGAAAATATATGCATCATGGTTGTTATTAATGATTTTTATAGATTTCATTAAAACATAGAAACCAGAACTCCACATAAAGCTATCTAAACCAGATAAAGCATCAAATCCTTGTAAATACATTCTGGTATCTGAGTTTCCAGGAAACCTAAGCCCATAAAAACAAACCATCATTATCCCAATAATAAGGAAAACAATAAAATCAAGTTTCTTACTTTTGCAAATAATACTTACTACTGATAACAATAATAGAAATAACGAAATTAAAAAATATAAAAAAAGTGTAATATTAGTTAAAAATAACGGCATGAATCTCACCTATTTTTTGGAATAACTTATAGTGTTATTCAATTATCCATTCATTTTGAAAATAAACAGCCTCAAGATTCCAGCGGCCATGTTTCAGCTTTAAACTCTCAACACCATTGAGTTTCCTATTATTTATTGATTTCACAGACACAATAAAACCATCATCATTGATACTGGTTAATTTTAGAGTATAACCATCTGTTAGATCTTTTTCATCCGGTAAAGTAACATCTATATTTGAGTTAATTTTAAAAATATACCGACCAAAATTAGAATCTAATGCTTGGGAAGAGTTTATTATCTTTGTTTTGAAATTTAATTTTTCAATTTCACCTCGAGGTGATACTGAAGCAACTATAGTATCCCCGTTTTTCCAAACTATAGAATGCGCAGTGTTTTTCCCTGAAAAAAGCAAGCCTATTTTGCTTTTTGATTCATCATTGAAGCTAATATCAGGTGAATTAATTTGATTGTCTCTACTACTAAATGAAACTCTATTACCTATCGATACAAAACCATAATCCCATTTTTTTGCATTACCTAACGATGTTGAGCGCGCGAGATATGCTATATTTCCATCAAATTTTGATTGCGGTAAAACAACCGTATCGACACCATTAACATTTTTACTGGTCGCCGAATTATTAATAATTCCATTTTCTTGTACAACACCTTTTGTGGCTCTCCCCCCCTCAGGGAAAATCAAATTAAAATTAGCACTCCATATTTTTGTAACAGGATTAACAACTAAGGATGAATGATTATCTGGAGTACCCATACGTTTAGTTTTTAAGTTAACCCACCCTGCGGTAATGATTTTACCGGGCACTACTGATACTACATATGTAGACCACTTGGGCTGTGTCTCTGTTTCAATGATCATACCAACCTTGATATCAGTTGGACTTATATCCTCAGATAGCACAGAGGTGGGAGTAATCTGGGGCGACTTTATTTTCTCCCATTTTCTAAATGGTGATGAATTATTTTCAGCATACAAGGCAACCGAATCTCTATCTAAATAATGAGCTAAGCCAGAGACAGATCCTAATCCCAACACCGGTATATTAAGTGGGCTACTATTATTAGCTACAAATGAAGAAACAACCGCATTTTTTCTCATGCCGAAAGTGTATCTACCACTTAAAACACTATTACTATAGGTAGACTGTTCATTTTGAATGTTATCTTTTGTTGGTTTGCCTAACGCATTAAATTCAGCAGACTTAACAGAATTAGGAATAATTAAAAAAAAACATATCACACCAATACTCGAACACGATTTTGAATGAAACACTTATTTTCTCCTATAGTATATTACTACCAGATGATATTTTAAATCTTTGTCACATAAATCAAAAAGAATACTAAATTTCTTAAAAAGCTAGTTTTTCTTACTCTTTTGTAAAAAAATAAATTCATCCTATTTAAAACCCCCCCATTAAAAGAATTTATATAACTTTCAAGTATTATTTTCTTCTCCATGCTTAATTTATCACCGAAATCAGAAATAAACAAAGCTGATTGATCTCTAGTATTTAAAACAGACCTTCTAGCATTAACTAATTTATCTTTTATGCCAGAAAACTTAATTACATCTTTCAGTGAAAAGGATTTAGCCCCCACTTGATTCCCACCATGCTGCCGATAAAGTATTAATGCCTTATCAACAAAGGAAATAACGCCAAACGATGATGCATATAATGCGATATACCAATCATG
>NZ_JAVUPQ010000220.1:0-2162 GCF_032029835.1 Escherichia sp. AM3
GTGGAAACGTGAATGGGCCGCCCGTGATTACGGCCTCGCCGTCCCGGAATGCGTTACCCGCCGTCAGGCGGTGGTTAATCAGGCCCGCGCCCTGCTGAAAAACAACACACACGAAAACGACTGATGTTATCGCCGCCTCCGGGCGGCGATTCAGGGAGACCATGAATCATGAATAAAACGCTGAATGCACTGGTTTGTCGTCACGCCCGTAACCTGCTGCTGGCGCAGGGCTGGCCGGAAGAGACGGATATTGAACAACTGAACCCGCACTATCCGGGCTGGATCAGCATTTATGTGCGGCTGGATGCGCCCCGGCTGGCGACGTTACTTATCAACCGCCACGATGGTGTGCTGCTGCCGATTCTGGTATCTGTCGTGCAAAAAATGACCGGAACCGGGGCGGAAGTTGTACTGTCCGGTAGCCAGTGGCAGGCGCTGCCGGTACTTCCGGCAGACGGAACGCAGGTGTCTTTCCCGTATGCCGGTGAGTGGCTGGCAGAAGACGAAATCAGGGCTGTACTTGCGGCGGTGCGCGATGCAATACGAAGCATCTGTTATCAGGTGGCAGAAGATACGCGGCGTATCCGGGCGGCGCTGACCACCACCGGTCAGACGTTGCTGACCCGCCAGACGCGCCGCTTTCGTCTGGTCGTGAAGGAAAGCGATTACCCCTGCTGGCTTGATGAAGATGACGAAAATCTGCCCGAGGTGCTCAATGCCATCCTGAACCGTGGCGCACGTTTTTCGTCGGTGGAAATGTACCTGGTCAGTGAGTGTGTGGAGCATATCCTGGCCAGTGGCCTGGTCTGTGATGTGCTGCGTATACCGGGTGAACCGCCCCGCCGCTGGTTTGACCGCTATATTCTGCGGGAGGTTGTCCTGGAGGCACGGAATGAAATCCGCAGCATGGCGGATGCCCTGGCAAAAATCCGGAAATGATGACGATGGCGGGGAAAATCCCCGCCTTTTTCCTGCCGGTCCCCGGACAGAGCACAAAGGAAGTCGCCGCCGGCTCCGCTTTACCCGGCCATGCGGGCATGGCCTTATGGGTTTTCAGTTATGTGGCCTCAGCGCCGTGTGCGGGCTGTGCCGTGCCTCCATCTTAGCCGGGCTGGCGTTGATGCAAGGGTACGCTTCGCCGCTGCGGTCACCCGGTCCCTCCTTCCCGTCTGCCGTGATTTTCCGGTCGTTCACCCGCTCAGATTTCGCGGTCTCACCCTCCAACTCCCGCCAGCCGTGTGCGTCAGGCTGCGGCTTCCCTTGCGCCCTATGCATCCCCGCCTTATCGCCCGGCTTTTATGGAGGCACGGCACCGCCCGGTGCCGCAGAACATGTGACTATGGAGGATTCGGGAATGTCTGTTGTTGCACCTGCTGTATACGTTGGAACCTGGCACAAATACAACTGTGGAAGCATCGCCGGACGCTGGTTTGACCTGACCACGTTTGATGATGAGCGCGACTTTTTCGCCGCCTGCCGTGCTCTTCACCAGGATGAAGCCGATCCTGAACTGATGTTTCAGGATTATGAGGGATTCCCGGGGAATATGGCCTCTGAATGCCATATCAACTGGGCCTGGGTTGAAGGCTTCCGTCAGGCACGGGATGAAGGCTGCGAAGAGGCTTATCGTCTCTGGGTGGAGGATACCGGTGAGACGGATTTTGACACCTTCCGCGATGCCTGGTGGGGCGAGGCTGACAGTGAGGAGGCTTTTGCGGTTGAGTTCGCCAGTGATACCGGCCTGCTGGCTGACGTGCCGGAGATGGTGGCGCTCTATTTTGACTATGAGGCGTATGCGCGGGATTTAGTCCTGGACTCCTTCACCTTTATTGACGGTCATGTGTTCCGTCGGTGATTTACTCCCCCGCTCCGGCGGGGGTATGGCCTGCCAGGCCGCCGGAAAACCCTGGCAGGCTTACGCCTGCCTGAAATGCAGGAGGGCCGCGCCTGCGGCGCTGCCCTTCCTGCCCGTCATGGTGTGAGGCATTTTTCTGTTATGTCGTGTCTGTTGTTCTGATTTCCGGAGGCGGGGACACCTTCGGCTCCCGGCTGCCTGGCGGCATCCGGTCGTCAGGCCCGACTCCGACAGGCAGCTGCTGGCGCACCCGCCAGTCTCCGCCGAACCCGCTGGCGCGGTTTCGGGCTGCCGCTACGGTCCGATG
>NZ_JAVUPQ010000221.1:0-2141 GCF_032029835.1 Escherichia sp. AM3
TGCGCTGTGCGCTTCAATAGTTCCATTGATGAGGCTTACGCCAATCTAACGATCATCAATCTATTTAAGAGAAAATCTATTGTGCAATACTCTGACGAGTGCAATAACCTTGTGTGCTACGCGTTAGCGATGTTAGCACATAGACACAGACAACAACCAACAACAAACAAAAAAGAAAGAATGGTTTTAGTAGTTGAAGGTTAAATAAGTTTCTACCGCTTAAATCAAGCCGTAGGCGAGCTAAACGTATATAAGGCAGGGAAACCTTAGCGGTAATAGATTAGCTCATTATAGAGCTTCTGAGGAGCTTTACAGGTATTTTATAAGGTGTCTGAAATTAGAGTTTATCTATCATCTCCTTTTCATATACCTAACAAATACAAAATAAGCCCCTTAAATAAACCTCTGGCGAGCTAAACTGTCATTACATAAGGGAATGTATTGTTTTTATCAAAACCTCGTTAGAACGCGTTTTAGAGAATAAGGAAGAATAGCATCACACAGAAGAGCACGAATTGCTAAGCAAAATCATAACATACTGAAAAATGATCAATATTTTATGGGCGGGGGTTGACAAAAGCCTTTAGTTATGGTAAAGTAATATTAGGGACAGGAAAACATTCCTATCCTCTAAATAATTAAACCAATGCACCGCACTTTGAAGCCCAAGAGGCTTGCAAGGTGTCTTTTTCTTTTAACCAAATAGAATAGGAGGTTAATTAGTGAAGTATTTCACTTCTCAAGATGTAGTTGAAGCCTGGAAACGTGGTGAGATCAACCGCTTTAGGGTAAGAATGAACAGGAACACAGCGCGGCGCTGTGGTTATCCAGAGCGTGAAAAATGCTTTGACGATGCACTAAAAATTATTGATGAACTGCGTAAGGCAGAAGCAGAGAAAGAATAATAACAGGAGAAGGAGAAAACCAAATGAATATTAATTTTGATTCTGCAACTTATAACGCGTTGTTAAATCGTGCAAAGGCAGAAGGGAAATCAATTCCAAAACTTGTTAATGAATTACTAATTACAGTCCTTACAAAGGAGGAACTAAATGAACCAAAACACCAAAACAATTGCCGAAGCAAAAGCGCAATGCCTCAATAAGAAAGATAGTAAACAAACATATGTAGTAGTTGAACAGTGGTTGAAGATGTTTAAAAAGTGGTTCTCACCGTCAGGTAAGGAATACACCGCTACACTGCCAGCCGTTGAAATCTATAGCTATATAGCTGGATTCAATGAACAAGGGCAAGAATGTTACGCCAATCAAAAAACATTAGCTAATATTGGAATGGTTAGTGATCGTCAGGTGCGTAATATTATAAATATGTTTATTGATATGGGTGTTCTTTCTGTAGAGGCACGGGACGGGCAAACATCACTCTATAAAGCATTACCCTTTACAGATGCACACATCACACCACCGGAAGACGTAAAAACCTCTGTAAACGTAGAACAGCCTGCACCTGAAACACAGGAACCGTTAGAAGCGACACACTCTATTGAGCAGGAAACACAGGCAGAAATCACGGAACAATCTGATCTTTTTACATGGCTTATTTCCATAGACAGCCAAAAGCCTATGCAAGAAGAAACAGAAAATTTTATAAAACGTGCACTGACCTCGAAGAGGATAATTCTTGAAGATGATGCTTTTAATGCACTGATGATAGCCCTGAGAAAAGAAAGTGAAATCTATGACTCAATACCATTTTAAGGAGAATAAAAAATGAAATACAACCTGACATTAAACAAACGAACATTCGAAATTACAGAAAGCGGCTACACACTGGCAAAACAGCTTGCTGATAGCAATTATGAGCTACCCGCGATTATCAGCTTTCAGGAGTTACCTCATAGTAAAGAACACACACAGCACTGGTTAAATCACCTGAGCCATTTTGGGGTAATTAAGTATGAGGCTGTGAATAGTCAGACGTTCCGTTTGCTTGAGATAAGCCCTTTCGAATTGTGGGTGGCGCTGTGACCATATTCGATAGCGAATTTTCACAAGAAACCTTTCTGCAATATTTACGGGAAAGAACGGGAATGATTCTGTTTGATTCTGAGTTTTCCGGTGTGGTAGGTGAGCAATTTTTATATGCTCTTCTCGATAGCCTAAGTAAACAAGGATTATTGC
>NZ_JAVUPQ010000222.1:0-2117 GCF_032029835.1 Escherichia sp. AM3
AGGCTTTCGGAAAGCATTCCATGAGCGCGGGGTAGCCACCCGTATCCAGCGCTGAGTTAGCGATACCTACGCACACTGCCAGACCGTAGGCGAGAGTTAAATTCGGGCAAGCGGGAATACCAAAGAAGAATAGCAGATACATTATTACTGCCATTAATATCACCGCCCGACGACCAAACTTATCGGAGATCACACCGAAGAATAAAATACTGATCAATCGCCCCAAACCGATACCGGAAATTAAGTAGGCAATGCCCGCGTTGTCAGTGGAAAACTTTTCCGCCAGAGATGACATATTTTGGGCAAGCGTAATAACACTAATGCCGTGCAGGAAGTAGCTGAAGTAAATACAAAGAACAGCCAGGATAAATGGCGTGCTGAAAGCCTTATTTTGAGACATTTTCACAGCTCCTTGCTGAAAGATAATTTCGTTACCGTACGTATTGTTCTCCGACGGTTTACATAATTACTATACTGAAGATGATTTTCCCTGGGTACATGGCATAAAGTTTATGTTTCCAGGAATATTGCATGTCATAGTTTGTTTTTGATCGCGATTTTCCTTAGTTAGCGCAGAAAGAGTTATTTATCCGTAAGATCTTGCATGACCTGAAAAGAATATTGCATTACCCACCCGGAGCGACATTTTCCTTTAGCGAGTGATGCCGCGTTTTTTTGCGACTGCGTAAGCCGATAAACAGTGCCAGTAAAAAACCGATGGCAGCGATGGCGGTATCGAACCACATAATATCGGCAATACTTCTTTGGGACAGATGAGCCGTAATCAACGGAATAGTAAAGGTCGCAATACTGCCCGCACTGTAATAGATCCCTGTAGCTTTACCTTTAGCGTAAGGGAAACGTTCAGCCATTAACGTCAGGCCAATTTGCACAACACCTCCAGCAGAGGTAAAACCAATGACAAAAGCAAATATTATCACCACATAAAATGTGGGATGCAGGCAGACGGTAAACAGAGCAATAAATGAGATAAAGGTGTACAGCATCAGTAATGTTGTTGGGCGAACGGTATTACGAATGAGTGGAGCGGTAATAAATACACAAAGCAGCGAACCCACGGTGTAGATACTGAGTAGTTTGATCGACATAGTGTATGACATGCCTGCAACAAATTGTCCGTACTGTGCCAGCCACTGGCTAACCAGATAAAACGTTGCCATTGAGATATAGCCATATAAGGTATAACTGGCTAAATCGATAATTGAACAGCGATGTTCCGTAGAGCTGGTGGTTTTCTTTATGACAGGTAAGCGACGACCCGGATGGGGTGGGAACGTACAACGGTATAAAAACAGAGCGTTAATAAACATAATGCCTGCAGCAATCATAAAGGACCAACCGAACCACAGTTCAGCCCACACTAACAGGCTAATGATTAGCGGTAATAAAAATTGTCCGCTGGAAACAAATGCTTTAATTAAAATATTGGCTGTCCCAGGTGAGCGTGGAAAAGCTTCCATCAAACTGGGATAAGTGCCTGCATCGAGAAAACTGTTTGCCATTCCCGCCAGAAAGCCAAAAACATAAGCGATAATGATGTTATTGGTCTGCAGGATGCCAAAAAAGAAGGCCATATAGCAGCACATCCCGAGCATGATAAAAGGGCGGCGACCAAAGCGATCGGATAATAATCCTGCAAAAAGCAAGACACTTAATCGACCAATGCCCAGCGATGAGATAACTATCGAGACACCCGCGGCATTAGTCTGCCAAAGTGTCTCCAGCGAGGCCATATTCAGGCTCATCAAAAGGACGCCCATACCATGCACCAGGTAATTAAAATACAACCCAAGTGCGGTAGGGAAATAGGGATTTTTCATAGGTTCTACTTAGCAAAGGTGCTTTAAAAAGTGAAGCGATGTTGTGTCAGCATCCGTTCATTATTGTTGTAACAACGACAATTCCTTTCTGTGGAAAAATTAACAAAGCCGCTCCAGATCGTGTGCATATAATTCAGCAGCTACCGATTGATAGATCTTCCAGTCAATAAAATTGCCATCAGGGTAGACTCGTTGAAATGCGGTTAAGTCGGGGAAAAAACGCATGGTGTTGTTGCCGATGCGGTTATTTATTTTCTCTATGATGGCATGAAGATG
>NZ_JAVUPQ010000223.1:0-2094 GCF_032029835.1 Escherichia sp. AM3
GTACAAGGACGCCGGTAACGAGGCTGATGAATTTTCGGTGCGCGTTGTCTGCGGGGAATCCAGAGTCCGGCCTTTATCATGAGACGTCGGATGGTTTCCTTTCCAAGGACCAGACCGTGAACTTCCTCCAGCTTTTCCCGCGCTAGCGTGGGGCCAAAATCACGGTAGTGCTCCCGGATTATACTGAGTGCCTGATCTGTCAGTGACGCTGGCAACAGACGGTTACCAGTGCGGCCACGACTCTGGTTGTTCATGCCAAGCGGCCCATACTGGCGATAACGTTTGAGCAGACGGCTGCAATGACGTGGCGTGATGCCCAGCATTTCGGCAGCCTGTCCAGGACGGATATTGCGATCGATGACATCCTGAAGGATTTTGAGGCGATTGATTTCTTTCACGGTGAACATTCCGGCGTCATTTATAGCCATAGAAAACTCCTCATCAGGAAAAAGTGAGTCGTTGTCTAGACATAGGGATCTGAGAAACTATAGCCTGGACATTCCTAATGAGCCACAAATAGACATTAGCATTGAGCCTCTACAATGTTTGTGCGCACAATCTATCTTATGTTAAATAACATTGAATATTAACTTACTTCATGAAGCTTACTGCTTCTATTTCCACTTCTTTTTCTTATTAATCGCTCCCCTAATCCACGCATTCATCTGCTCTACAGGCTCTAAAATATTTTTTCTGAGTACTGAGCACAAACTGCTCCATAAAAAACAGACCACAAGTTTGGGCATGATACTGATGTAGTCACGTTTTATTGTTTTCATGAAGCTCTCTGCTATTCCATTACTCACCGGACTCCGCACCGCCGTGTTCTTCGATTTAAGTCCCAACATCCGAGCGAACTGGCGTGTTTCATTAACCCGGTAGTCAGAGTCAGCGGTCGAAAGACCTCCCAGGTAGCTACTCTGCATACCCACTATAATGCAACTATTCTCGTGACGTGTGTTTCAGCTCTCCCCCGGCTATGATACGAGATGGTATGGAGAGCCCTTCTGGGGCCACTGCCTGCACCAGATGCAACAGGAAGCCTGATATGAATGCAATTTCTGTCAGGACAGGCGGGTAACTTTCTGTGGCCATGGATCAGGGAATACTCCACCCGACATCCACCACTGAATTTCTTCTTCAGTCAACAAGCAAAGGGATAAGGCATGTGTAAAATCATTAACTTCAGTGGCATTGCCAATGATAGTCAACTGACAGCAGCGATCGCCAAATCGCCCAGAGGCTGTGTCGATGTGTCGCTGTAGCGCTGAACGTTCTTCACGAGTTAAATTATTGTCAGTATGTTCCAGTACTCCAGCTTTCCAGTAGCCAATGAGCGCCAGACTGATGCTTCCTGCTGACTGATTCCAGAGCAGGGCAAGATCATCTCTCCCGGGGAGCCAAAAAAAACCTTTACTGCGATAAACGCCCATGCCCATAAAGCGGTGACAGGTATCCCATAATCTTTGCGGATGGAATGGCCTGTCGTCCCTGATGACGCGCCATATAAGTTCCTCATTGTTGCACGGAGTATCCATGTTTCCTACAAGTGCTTCCAGTTCACTGATGAGTAACTCAACACGGTCAAAATTGTAGTCCGGGATCGCCAGTAATGTGCTCAGTTCAATATTTCCCCATGATACCGCGAGCACATCCACGGAGGGGTTAAGTGGGTGTATGGCTTTTGCCACAGCGGAGATAATGTCAAAGGGCAGGCGGTCATTTCTGGTCAGCAGCAGCCTGTTGCAGAACATGATTTGCTCGGCCAGCAAATTCTCCAGGCCGCGTTTGTTATGCCGGAGATTTTCCTGAAGAGTGGGGATCAGTTTTTTCCCATCATTGTAATCTTCATGGAGCATGACAGTATCAACGAGTGTTAAAAACGCCTTCAGGCGTACACGTGAATGGCGACGCAGGTATTTGACCAGAGGAAGCGGATGACTGCTTCCGGAGGTTTCAATCAGCATCACATCCGGCTTGTTGTGATCAAGCAGGTGGTTAATTGCGAGATCCATCTTTTTGAGGCCTGCGGGGCTGCTGATGCTGTCTGCGGTGATACTTACGAAATTATTGTCTTTTGCATCTACAATATCT
>NZ_JAVUPQ010000224.1:0-2031 GCF_032029835.1 Escherichia sp. AM3
ACTTCAGCTTTTGAAGGTTCGACAGCACGTGCAGCGATGTTTCCGGTGCGGGGCTCAAGAAAAATCCCATCCCCGGATCGAGGATGAGCCGGTCGGCAGCGACCCCGCTCCGTCGCAAGGCGGAAACCCGCGCCTCGAAGAACCGCACAATCTCGTCGAGCGCGTCTTCGGGTCGAAGGTGACCGGTGCGGGTGGCGATGCCATCCCGCTGCGCTGAGTGCATAACCACCAGCCTGCAGTCCGCCTCAGCAATATCGGGATAGAGCGCAGGGTCAGGAAATCCTTGGATATCGTTCAGGTAGCCCACGCCGCGCTTGAGCGCATAGCGCTGGGTTTCCGGTTGGAAGCTGTCGATTGAAACACGGTGCATCTGATCGGACAGGGCGTCTAAGAGCGGCGCAATACGTCTGATCTCATCGGCCGGCGATACAGGCCTCGCGTCCGGATGGCTGGCGGCCGGTCCGACATCCACGACGTCTGATCCGACTCGCAGCATTTCGATCGCCGCGGTGACAGCGCCGGCGGGGTCTAGCCGCCGGCTCTCATCGAAGAAGGAGTCCTCGGTGAGATTCAGAATGCCGAACACCGTCACCATGGCGTCGGCCTCCGCAGCGACTTCCACGATGGGGATCGGGCGAGCAAAAAGGCAGCAATTATGAGCCCCATACCTACAAAGCCCCACGCATCAAGCTTTTGCCCATGAAGCAACCAGGCAATGGCTGTAATTATGACGACGCCGAGTCCCGACCAGACTGCATAAGCAACACCGACAGGGATGGATTTCAGAACCAGAGAAAGAAAATAAAATGCGATGCCATAACCGATTATGACAACGGCGGAAGGGGCAAGCTTAGTAAAGCCCTCGCTAGATTTTAATGCGGATGTTGCGATTACTTCGCCAACTATTGCGATAACAAGAAAAAGCCAGCCTTTCATGATATATCTCCCAATTTGTGTAGGGCTTATTATGCACGCTTAAAAATAATAAAAGCAGACTTGACCTGATAGTTTGGCTGTGAGCAATTATGTGCTTAGTGCATCTAACGCATAGTTGAGCGGCGGGCGCAGCCCGTCCGCTTGAACGCCGAGTTAGGCATCAGATGCCCTCGGCGCGGGTCGATGCACTTTTCGCACATGCCGCTCAACGCAAGATTCTCTCAATCGTTGCTTTGGCATATCGAACGAACGCGGCCGTCTCTTCGACGCGCATTGCTAGGTCGTCGTCCTCGCTACCCAGGTACGCCGCGCGTGCCTTGCAGATGAGGGGCCGATGCTCGGCAGGCAAACGCTCCGATACCCATGCGGCAGCAACGTCCTTAGGAGCAATGAGACCAGTTGAAGCGCTGTACCAAATGCGAGCAAGAGCAAGAACGACGTTCCGCTCGTCACCCTTCCAATCCGACTCTGCATTCCACTGGGCAATAGTGTCGAAAAGCGCCTTGGAGAAATGCTCCTTCGGCACCGGCTCGAAAAACGTGGCTGCGGATGGGCCTAGAAGCGCAAGGCTGTGTTGCCTCGCCTTGGTCAGCAAAATCGCAAGATCGTGATCCAGAACGGCAGGCTCGAACGTTCCGGAAAGGATGTCGTGGCGGAGCCACTCACCGAACTGAAGCTCACGCCGCGCCGGATAGCGCCAAGGCACTACTTCGCTTCGAGCGACAACAGTTAGCTCCAGCGGTCGCCATGTTCCGCCATCGCCTGGCGGTGATGAGACTTTCAGCAAATCGAGCATTAGCGCCTGCCGGAGCGAATCGTTAGGTGCGGCGCTGACGGTCACGAGCAAGTCTATGTCGCTGTCCGGCTTCAGCCCTCCATCGATCGCAGATCCGAACAGGTGGATTGTGTCCAGTGTCGCAGCCAGATGGCGCTCGATCACCGCGCGAGCGTGGGACAGCTGCTTGAAAACTTGTGCAGGGAAAAATTCACCCATGATGCCTAACGTTAAGTTCAGCGGCAGCTTTTAAGTTGCGGCTTTGTGGAATACTTTTGCGCAGCAAAACCACAAAGACGCGACTTAAAAGCTGTCCAAGG
>NZ_JAVUPQ010000225.1:0-2023 GCF_032029835.1 Escherichia sp. AM3
TGATAGAAACAGAAGCCACTGGAGCACCTCAAAAACACCATCATACACTAAATCAGTAAGTTGGCAGCATCACCGAGATTCTTTTAACTTTACATCATAATAATCATTAATGTTATCAATCCCAACAACTTGATGCCCATCATTCAAAAGGCGTTTGCTGACATGAAACCCAATAAAACCAGCCGCACCAGTGACTAAAAATTTCATATTTAAACTCCTGAGAAATACTCGATTGGCAGCATTGATGTTTTACAAACTTTGTTTATATCACCAGAAAAACTCACTAACCGTAAATAACTAACTGGATAACCATTTCCACAAGTTAATTAACATCAATGAAATCCAATTTCATATAAAATTTGGCTGGAGATATTCTCATCCAGCCAAAGGTTATAAATCCTAATCATTACCAAACAGATCGCGGGTGTAAACCTTGTCCACCACATCCGCCAGCTCTTCCGCCATACGGTTAGAGATGATCACATCCGCCTCTTGTTTGAAGGCATCCAGGTCGCGCACGACGCGTGAGTTGAAGAACTCATCTTCCTGCATCACCGGTTCATAGATAATGACCGGAATACCTTTCGCCTTGATGCGCTTCATGATGCCCTGGATAGAAGAGGCGCGGAAATTGTCCGAACCACTCTTCATGATCAGGCGATATACACCCACCACTTTCGGCTTACGAGCGAGGATGGAATCAGAAATAAAGTCCTTACGGGTACGGTTGGCGTCCACAATAGCGGCAATGATATTATTCGGGACCGATTCGTAGTTCGCCAGTAGCTGCTTGGTATCTTTCGGCAGGCAGTAGCCGCCATAGCCAAAGGACGGGTTGTTATAGTGGTTGCCGATACGCGGATCCAGGCATACCCCTTCGATAATCTGCTTGCTGTTCAGCCCCTGGCTTTCAGCATAGCTGTCGAGCTCGTTGAAATAGGCAACGCGCAGCGCCAGATAGGTGTTCGCGAACAGTTTGATCGCTTCCGCTTCAGTGGAGTCGGTAAACAGGGTCGGGATATCCTGCTTAATCGCGCCTTCTTTCAACAGGTCTGCGAAACGTTCAGCACGCGCAGAGCGCTCACCAATAACAATGCGCGACGGGTGCAGGTTGTCGTACAGCGCACGGCCTTCACGCAGGAACTCAGGAGAGAAAATAACATTATCTATCCCTAAACGTTCTTTGATGTCGCGGGTAAACCCCACAGGGATGGTCGATTTAATGATCATCACCGCGTTCGGGTTGATCTCTGTGACATCGCGAATAACCGCTTCCACTGTAGAGGTGTTGAAGTAGTTGGTTTTGGGATCATAATCGGTCGGCGTCGCAATAATCACGTAGTCGGCATTACGATAGGCGTCGTGCTTGTCCGTGGTGGCACGGAAATTTAACGGTTTTTCTGCCAGATATTCCTGAATCTCTTTATCCACAATCGGAGAGATCTTCTGGTTAAGCATATCCACTTTGGCCTGTACGATATCCAGGGCAACCACTTCGTGGTTTTGCGCAATCAGGACACCGTTCGATAAACCAACATAACCTGTACCGGAAATAGTAATTTTCATGAGATTACACTTTAATCAGTTAACTGGGTAATGGCGGATAGCCACGAATTTAAATAATACTGTGGGCGGTTTTACGCTTTGACCAGTGGGATGTCAAGAATAAGCCATAAGGTCAATAATACGATTAAAATCTGATCCTATGGCTTCCATTATGGATAATGCATTACTTGAGAAGAGCTAAAATCTCTTCGGTTTTTGCATTCATTAACGCAGTATCCGCTCTGGACTCCACGTTCAGACGCACCACCGGCTCCGTGTTGGACGTGCGCAGGTTAAAGCGCCACTCAGGGTATTCAATACTGATACCGTCCGTTGTGTCGATGTGTGCAGCCGCCGGCTCATACTGTGCCCGGATGCGCGCTATCGCCTCCGCCGCATTTCCCAGCTTGCGGTTGATCTCCCCCGACGCCGGGAACGCCGCCTGGCGGTCCGCCACCAGCGATTTCAGCGAGCTGTT
>NZ_JAVUPQ010000226.1:0-2016 GCF_032029835.1 Escherichia sp. AM3
TTCCTCTTGTGACGCCAGTCGAAGGAGCGGAAGATGAGCGAGAAGTTACCTTTCTGTGGCGCGCCCGACATCCTCTGCAGGGCGTTTATCTGCGTCTGAACCGGGTGACGGATAAAGAGCACGTAGAAAAAGGAATGATGAGCGCCCTTCCCGAAACGGATATCTGGACACTGACACTGCGTTTACCCGCAAGTTACTGCGGCTCCTATTCGCTGCTGGAAATCCCCCCCGGCACTACGGCTGAGACGATTGCACTGTCCGGAGGCCGTTTTTCCACCCTCGCCGGAAAAGCCGATCCGCTAAACAAAATGCCGGAGATCAACGTTCGGGGGAACGCAAAGGAATCAGTGCTGACACTTGATAAAGCTCCCGCCCTGTCGGAATGGAACGGCGGCTTCCACACCGGACAACTGCTTACCTCCATGCGCATTATCGCCGGGAAATCTCGCCAGATTCGGCTCTATATTCCGGATGTTGATATTTCTCAGCCCCTCGGGCTGGTCGTGCTGCCCGATGGTGAAACCTGGTTTGATCACCTTGGCGTATGCGCGGCAATTGACGCCGCCATAAATAACGGGCGCATCGTGCCCGTGGCTGTACTGGGCATTGACAACATTAATGAACATGAACGCACTGAGATACTCGGCGGGCGCAGCAAACTGATAAAGGATATCGCCGGACATCTGCTGCCGATGATTCGCGCTGAACAACCGCAGCGTCAGTGGGCAGACCGTTCGCGCACAGTGCTGGCCGGGCAGAGCCTCGGCGGGATCAGTGCGCTAATGGGGGCTCGTTACGCACCGGAAACGTTCGGTCTGGTGCTCAGCCACTCTCCTTCAATGTGGTGGACGCCAGAAAGAACCAGTCGACCAGGCTTGTTCAGCGAAACCGATACCTCATGGGTGAGTGAGCATCTGCTTTCTGCCCCACCGCAGGGCGTACGTATCAGCCTGTGCGTGGGATCGCTGGAAGGTTCGACAGTGCCTCACGTTCAGCAGCTTCACCAGCGGCTGATTACCGCTGGCGTCGAAAGCCATTGCGCAATTTACACCGGTGGTCACGATTACGCATGGTGGCGCGGTGCACTGATTGACGGGATTGGTTTACTACAGGGTTGAGTTGACCCACAAACACTTTCAGGAAACGGTACAGACTTCCCGAATAAATCAAATTGTCACCTGCGGAAAAGGAATAATCATCAGATGTATGCCCGCGAGTATCGCTCAACACGCCCGCATAAAGCGATTTTCTTTCATCTTTCTTGCCTCACCCTTATCTGTAGTGCGCAAGTTTATGCGAAGCCGGATATGCGGCCACTGGGGCCGAATATAGCCGATAAAGGCTCCGTGTTTTACCATTTCAGCACCACCTCTTTCGACTCTGTCGATGGCACACGCCATTATCGGGTATGGACGGCCGTGCCGAATACAACCGCACCGGCATCGGGTTACCCGATTTTATATATGCTTGACGGTAACGCAGTTATGGACCGCCTGGATGACGAACTGCTCAAACAATTGTCAGAAAAAACACCGCCAGTGATCGTGGCTGTCGGGTATCAGACCAACCTCCCTTTCGATCTCAACAGCAGGGCTTACGACTATACGCCAGCAGCAGAAAGCAGAAAAACAGATCTCCACTCAGGGCGTTTTAGCCGTAAGAGTGGTGGCAGCAACAACTTCCGCCAGTTACTGGAAACGCGTATTGCCCCAAAAGTGGAACAGGGACTGAATATCGATCGGCAACGCCGCGGCTTATGGGGGCACTCCTACGGCGGCCTCTTCGTGCTGGATTCCTGGCTGTCCTCCTCTTACTTCCGGTCGTACTACAGTGCCAGCCCGTCGTTGGGCAGAGGTTATGATGCTTTGCTAAGCCGCGTTACGGCGGTTGAGCCTCTGCAATTCTGCGCCAAACACCTGGCGATAATGGAAGGCTCGGCGACACAGGGTGATAACCGGGAAACGCATGCTGTCGGGGTGCTGTCGAAAATTCATACCACCCTCACTATACTGAAAG
>NZ_JAVUPQ010000227.1:0-1966 GCF_032029835.1 Escherichia sp. AM3
TTTATTAATGAGAGGCTCAATAATAACTTTTCGGGATGCAGGGCTAATATACATCAGTCCATCTACCAATAGTATGAATTGTTGTGCCTTCTCTATCTTATTGTTGTTTCCTGAAACTAAATACTTGTCAAATTGTTGGCCGACTTTACGTCGGTCGTCTTTTGAAAGTAATGTCCATAAAATAGGTGCGCAAAATTCAATGTTGTTTCTGAGTTCACTTGATATATTGGATGAGCAGTATGTGCCAAAAAAACGAGAGGATAATTCACTGATATAAATTGCAGGTAGATCTGAAAAGGCTTGCTTAACTGCCAGACTATTTTTATTAAATGTTGCCGAATCCATTTCTGAAAGATATGTAGTTATATCTATGATGGCTGGTGGAAACTCTTTAGAAAGAACGTATTTATTACAATCATTAATCAGGTTCACTACTTTGATTAAATCAGGGTCGCTACTTTGTGGATGTCCACCAAATAGATTCCTGGTTTCTCTAGCTTGTTGTAATAGTTTCTGACCTTCTCGATCGATAACTCCTATTTTAAATGCTCCATCTATTAAATCAAAGTCGCTCACATAATCCTGAAAATCTTCATACGTTTTAATTTCTTTTTTTTGTTTACACTCTTTGTTGAATAGATCTAGGCTACGATGAATTATCTTTTGACGTAAATCATCAACTACAGCATTCCAGTAAGCAGTGATGGCACTTCTATAACCTTTTACAGGAAGAACTCTTATTGCTTCTGAAATATATGGGCAGTCAACTACATCATGCCTCACAGTTGAGAGCGCAGTTTGTAACAATGTAACTTCTGTAGAGTCTAGTGGAGTTGGCTGCACTAAATGAGAACTTATCTCTGTACCCTTCATTTCAGGATTTTCCTATTCTTTTCCATTTTTCTACTCTATTGAATTTGAAAAAGATATCAAGTTCGTTCTTGCCAGTTTTAAGTGGAAAATTTGATGTTACCTTATTGAGATAAGGCAGTTCTCTATAACCTATTGTTATTAATTATTTTTATTTTTTTCCAATTCAGATGTTTAGGGCTAAGAAGTTAAGTGAGAGTTCACAGCAAAACTGCTTCTAGTTCCTCACCGAGGAGCAAAAGGTTAAGACAGCGTACTTTGTATTGCACAATGTATTGCAGAACCTTCTTTCGAAAGCTACAACAATCAATTTTATATTGAAAATTCAATCATATCCTTTCGATATTGACTCATATAGCCGAAGCATGAAGTGAATCCGCAGATGACCCTGCGTCGCCTGCCGGATGAAGATCCGCAGAATCTGGCGGACCCGGCTTACCGCCGCCGTCGCATCATCATGCAGAACATGCGTGACGAAGAGCTGGCCATTGCTCAGGTCGAAGAGATGCAGGCAGTTTCTGCCGTGCTTAAGGGCAAATACACCATGACCGGTGAAGCCTTCGATCCGGTTGAGGTGGATATGGGCCGCAGTGAGGAGAATAACATCACGCAGTCCGGCGGCACGGAGTGGAGCAAGCGTGACAAGTCCACGTATGACCCGACCGACGATATCGAAGCCTACGCGCTGAACGCCAGCGGTGTGGTGAATATCATCGTGTTCGATCCGAAAGGCTGGGCGCTGTTCCGTTCCTTCAAAGCCGTCAAGGAGAAGCTGGATACCCGTCGTGGCTCTCATTCCGAGCTGGAGACAGCGGTGAAAGACCTGGGCAAAGCGGTGTCCTATAAGGGGATGTATGGCGATGTGGCCATCGTCGTGTATTCCGGACAGTACGTGGAAAACGGCGTCAAAAAGAACTTCCTGCCGGACAACACGATGGTGCTGGGGAACACTCAGGCACGCGGTCTGCGCACCTATGGCTGCATTCAGGATGCGGACGCACAGCGCGAAGGCATTAACGCCTCTGCCCGTTACCCGAAAAACTGGGTGACCACCGGCGATCCGGCGCGTGAGTTCACCATGATTCAGTCAGCACCG
>NZ_JAVUPQ010000228.1:0-1964 GCF_032029835.1 Escherichia sp. AM3
TCCGATTTCGGCTTCAGCGGTTTCTCCTCGATGGACAGCGCCTTAAAGTTCTCATCGAACTCCACCACCCCGAAGCGCTCCGGATCCAGCACCTGATAACCAAACACCGTGGCACCGGAGGTCTTCGCCGCTGCCGCGTCCAGCTTTTTACCGAAGCTCTGGCCAAAGTAGATATTATCTCCCTGCACCAGGGCGCAGGCATCGTTGCCGATAAACTTCTCGCCAATGATAAAGGCCTGCGCCAGGCCGTCCGGCGACGGCTGGACGGCGTAGCTGAAGTTCACCCCGAACTGCGACCCGTCACCCAGCAGGCGCTGGAAGGAAGGCATGTCGTCCGGGGTGGAGATAATCAGGATGTCGCGTATTCCCGCCAGCATCAGGACGGACACCGGGTAGAAAATCATCGGCTTGTCATAGATTGGCAGCAGCTGCTTGGAGACGCCCTGGGTGATCGGATATAAACGCGTGCCGGAGCCGCCGGCCAGAACAATACCTTTCATAAATCTATTCCTTAATCAGTCAGATATCAGTTATTGAGGCCCAGACGCTCGCCGGCATAGGAGCCGTCCAGCACGCGCTGCCACCAGGTCTGATTGTTCAGGTACCAGTGCACGGTTTTCTCAATCCCGCTTTCGAACGTCTCCTGCGGCACCCAGCCCAGATCGCGCTGAATTTTTGCCGCATCAATGGCGTAGCGAAGGTCGTGTCCCGGACGGTCGGTGACAAAAGTGATCAGGTCAGCAAAGTGGGCGATGTTGCCCGGCTTCTGCGCCACCACCTTGTCGAGAATGGCGCAGATGGTACGCACCACATCGATATTTTTACGCTCGTTATGACCGCCGATATTGTAGGTCTCGCCGCTCTTGCCTTCGGTCGCCACTTTATACAGCGCACGGGCATGGTCCTCGACGTACAGCCAGTCACGGATCTGCTCCCCGTTGCCATACACCGGCAGCGGTTTACCCGCCAGGGCATTAAGGATAGTCAGCGGGATTAGTTTCTCCGGGAAATGATACGGACCATAGTTGTTGGAGCAGTTGGTCACCACCACCGGCAGGCCGTAGGTGCGGTTCCAGGCGCGAACCAGATGGTCGCTGCCCGCTTTGGAGGCGGAGTACGGGCTACTCGGCGCGTAAGGGGTTTCTTCGGTGAACAGGTCATCGGTGCCATGCAGGTCTCCGTACACCTCATCGGTGGAGATATGATGGAAGCGGAAAGCTTTTTTCTGCGCTTCTCCAAGCCCGGACCAGTAGTGACGGGCCGCCTCCAGCAGAGTGAAGGTGCCGATCACGTTGGTCTGGATAAAAGCAGCCGGGCCATCAATGGAACGGTCTACATGGCTTTCTGCCGCCAGGTGCATCACGATATCCGGGCGGAACTCGCTGAACTGGGCCGCCACGGCAGCGGCGTCCGTGATATCGGTCTGGGAAAACGAGTAGCGCTCGCTCCCGGCCACCGGCGCCAGGGATTCGAGGTTGCCGGCGTAGGTCAGGCAGTCCACCACTCGGACTTCATCCCGGGTATTTTCAATGATATGACGAACTACAGCAGAGCCAATAAAGCCTGCGCCACCGGTGACAAGAATCTTCATACTTTATTTACCTTTTATTACTCATGCAAAAAGAAAATAATTGCATACATCTCCATATTAAAATATTTGAGATGTAATTTCATGGGGATAATATCGGAGGAACACTTTAAAAACAAATAGCGAAATTCTTAATTTTTCGCTATTTATCATAATAGATCTTGATAATACACACGCTTTTTTATTAGACCTTCAATAAAGTTATGAAGGTCTAATAAGATAAATATTAATCTAACCACTCAGTGTGGAAAACGCCTTCCTTATCAGTACGCTTATAGGTGTGCGCACCAAAGTAATCTCGCTGAGCCTGAATCAGGTTAGCGGGCAGAACCGCGGAACGGTAGCTGTCGTAGTAGGCAATTGCGGCAGAGAATGT
>NZ_JAVUPQ010000229.1:0-1959 GCF_032029835.1 Escherichia sp. AM3
TAAATGACGCGGCCTGATTGACTGATCGTCACCGTGGCATTGGTCTGTGCAATACCGCTAATTTGTGGGGCGTAGCCACGCAGCTCCCACGGTAACATTCGATCGTCACTCGCCAGTGCCGCGCCGGTATAAGAAAAACCATCGAAAATATTGGAACTGAAATCGGTTTCGCCGAGGGTTAACTTAGAGCCTAATTGCGGTAATGGACGAAAAAGATAGGTGCGCGATATTCCGCCTGACTGGTCATGGTTATCTTCGCTATCGGTCTTATTAAGCTGGTAATCACTGCGTAAGCGCCATGCCCCGGCGTTAATTCCGGCGGTACCGTAGGCATTCAGGTTAGTGCTGCTGCTGCCGTCCTGTGGGCGGTAGCTGCTGGCAAACAAGTTGTAATCCATCAGGACACCGGCAACACCTTCTTTCCATGTAGAGGGGGGAGCCCAGTTTTCTGAGTGCCACGCCAGCCAGGCTTGCGGAATACTAATATTCAGTTGCTGATTGGCTTGATCGAAATTGAAGAGCATTTCAGGTCGGGAACTGAAATCAATACACCGATCTATCTGTGGCAAGGACTGACGGATATCTGGTTTTAAACCAAATTTATCGACCAGTGAATCATTGATGCATGGAATGGTTTTGTCACCCTTTTTTTGCCAGTTAATTTTTTGCCCATTACTGATTTTGTTGTTATTCACCGCAACGCTAACAAAATATTCACCGGGAGCAATGACTCCTTTTTCCTTTAATAATGAAATATCAATGCGGTCGCGCATTGATTTATCGAGAACATTCAGATTGAATTCGACCGCCATTGCGCAAGGCATCGCCATGACCAGGCAGGATACAAAAGAGAGTCGATAAATATTCACGGTGTCCATACCTGATAAATATTTTATGAAAGGCGGCGATGATGCCGCCAAAATAATACTTATTTATAATCCAGCACGTAGGTTGCGTTAGCGGTTACTTCACCTGCCGTGACATCGACTGCATTATCAATTTGTTCCATCCAGGCGAAAAAGTTCAGCGTCTGTTCTGATGAGCTTGCATCCAGGTCAAGATCTGGCGCGGCTGAACCTAATACGATGTTACCGTCATTTTTGTCCATCAGTCGTACACCGACCCCAGTTGCTTCGCCTGCACTGGTGTTGCTCAACAAAGGCGTAGCACCAGTTGTCTTAGCCGTGCTATCGAAGGTTACGCCAACTTTGGATACCGGCATTCCGCTACCGTTGTCAGAAGCAGGCAGATCACAGTTGATCAAGCGAATGTCGACGGCCACTTTATTGCTATGATGCTCCCGGTTTATATGGGTTGTCGTGACTTGTCCAAGATCTATGTTTTTATCAATATCTTCTGGATGAATTTCACAAGGTGCTTCAATAACCTCCCCCTTAAAGTGAATTTCGCCAGAACCTTCATCAGCAGCATAAACAGGTGCAGTGAACAGCAGAGATACGGCCAGTGCGGCCAATGTTTTTTGTCCTTTAAACATAACAGAGTCCTTTAAGGATATAGAATAGGGGTATAGCTACGCCAGAATATCGTATTTGATTATTGCTAGTTTTTAGTTTTGCTTAAAAATATTGTTAGTTTTATTAAATGCAAAACTAAATTATTGGTATCATGAATTTGTTGTATGATGAATAAAATATAGGGGGGTATAGATAGACGTCATTTTCATAGGGTTATAAATGCGACTACCATGAAGTTTTTAATTGAAAGTATTGGGTTGCTGATAATTTGAGCTGTTCTATTCTTTTTAAATATCTATATAGGTCTGTTAATGGATTTTATTTTTACAATTTTTTGTGTTTAGGCATATAAAAATCAACCCGCCATATGAACGGCGGGTTAAAATATTTACAACTTAGCAATCAACCATTAACGCTTGATATCGCTTTTAAAGTCGCGTTTTTCATATCCTGTATACAGCTGACGCGGACGGGCAATCTTCAT
>NZ_JAVUPQ010000230.1:0-1929 GCF_032029835.1 Escherichia sp. AM3
TCAGTTTCACCGCCAGTACCTTGCCGCACAGTTGACGGAAGAGGCGGGGCTGGTACAGCTTGCGCAGCAGCAGTACCGGATGTTGTTCAGGATGGGATTGCAGATGATGGTGGCAGACTGGGAGCCGTCCCTGCTTGAGCAGCTAGAACAAAAATTCACGGCAGAACAATAAAAGAGAACAGGAGTTTTTGTGTTCAGATTACCAACACCCCGACTACTCAGCGGACTCAAATCAGCCCTGCGACCGGCGATGCCCCGGTTTAAAGTCTCTGCTTTCTGGCTGCTGATACTGGCGTGGATTTTTCTGCTGGTGTGGATCTGGTGGAAAGGCCCGACGTGGACGCTGTATGAAGAACAGTGGCTCAAACCACTGGCGAACCGCTGGCTGGCAACGGCGGCGTGGGGGATTATTGCCCTGATGTGGCTTACCGTCCGGGTGATGAAGCGCCTGCAACAGCTTGAAAAAATGCAAAAGCAACAGCGCGAGGAAGCCGTTGATCCGCTCAGCGTGGAACTGAACGCCCAGCAGCGTTATCTTGACCGCTGGCTGCTGCGCCTGCAACGCTATCTCGACAACCGCCGTTTCCTGTGGCAGTTGCCGTGGTATATGGTCATCGGCCCGGCGGGCAGTGGCAAAACGACACTGCTGCGCGAGGGGTTTCCGTCCGACATTATTTATGCCCCGGAGGGCGCGCGCGGCGCAGAACAACGCCTGTACCTTACGCCCCATGTCGGTAAACAGGCGGTGATCTTTGATATCGACGGCACACTCTGCGCTCCCGCTGATGCGGATATCCTGCATCGCCGTCTGTGGGAACATGCCCTCGGCTGGCTGAAAGAAAAGCGCGCGCGCCAGCCGCTGAACGGGATTATTCTGACACTCGATTTACCCGATCTGCTTACCGCAGACAAACGCCGCCGCGAGCATCTGTTACAGACGCTGCGCAGCCGCTTGCAGGATATACGCCAGCATCTTCACTGCCAGTTACCGGTTTACGTGGTACTCACCCGGCTTGATTTATTGCAGGGTTTTGCCGCCCTGTTCCAGTCACTGAACAGACAGGATCGCGATGCGATTCTGGGCGTCACGTTCACCCGCCGCGCCCATGAAAATGATGACTGGCGAACAGAGTTGAATGCTTTCTGGCAGACATGGGTGGATCGAATGAATCTGGCGTTGCCGGATCTGATGGTCGCTCAGACTCACACCCGCACGTCTTTATTCAGTTTTTCCCGCCAGATGCAGGGAAGCCGTGAACCGCTGGTGTCACTGCTTGAGGGTCTGCTTGATGGCGAAAATATGAACGTGATGCTGCGTGGTGTCTATCTCACCTCTTCGCTTCAGCGTGGGCAGATGGATGATATATTCACCCAGTCTGCCGCCCGCCAGTACCGGCTGGGCAATAACCCACTGGCGTCCTGGCCCCTGGTGGACACCGCGCCTTATTTCACCCGCAGCCTGTTCCCGCAGGCATTACTCGCAGAGCCTAATCTGGCAACAGAGAGCCGCGCCTGGCTGATACGTTCCCGTCGCCGCCTGACAGTTTTCTCTGCCACAGGCGGCGTGGCAGCACTTCTGCTCATCACCGGCTGGCATCACTATTACAACGGTAACTATCAGTCCGGCATCACCGTGCTTAAGCAGGCCAAAGCCTTTATGGACGTGCCGCCTCCGCAGGGGGAAGATGACTTTGGCAACCTGCAACTGCCGCTTCTGAACCCGGTACGCGATGCCACACTGGCCTATGGCGACTGGGGCGACCGCAGCCGTCTGGCCGATATGGGACTGTACCAGGGACGACGTATCGGGCCTTATGTGGAACAGACCTATCTGCAACTGCTGGAGCAACGTTACCTGCCCTCGCTGTTTAACGGGCTGGTCAAAGCGATGAACGCCGCGCCGCCGGAGAGTGAAGAAAAACTCGCGGT
>NZ_JAVUPQ010000231.1:0-1922 GCF_032029835.1 Escherichia sp. AM3
CATCAAAGGTGTGCTGAGTGACATACTGAGTACCCAGACAGCCACGGGTACCGCTATCAATCAGAACTCTGAAAAGCTGGCAAGTGTCATTGCCCAGAACGGACAGGCGACACGTCAGCAGATGATTTTCAGTAATGAAACTCAGCGCCTCGAGGAGGCACGGAAAAGCTTCACCGTGCCAGACTCCATCTGCAGTGAATCCGCATCAGGGATTGCAACAGAAAGCAAAAGTGCCTCAGCATCCGCAGCCTCAAAACTCAGTAAAGGTGGCGGTGTGAGCAACCGTAGCATCCGCGACCGTCTGGCCAGCGCAGCAACCTCTCCCGTGCGGGAAGCTTATGATGGCGCGGCCATACACGCCAGTTACTGTACAGAAGCAGAATATGCACGTTTTGGAGGAACCGCCGTTTGTCCTTCTGTGGGCGAAATACCAGGTGGAGACAGTCAGGTACGCTCGATTTACCACGGCGCAGGTACAGCGGACACACCTGCGGCACTGACATGGGATCAGAAGCAAATAGATGCAGCGACGGCTTACATGAAAAACACTTCCCGCCCCTCTGCCGGTCGTGCTCTGGGTAAAGGAGAAGTGAATACCCAGAGTGGACGAACCTACGTCGGACTCCAGAACGAATACAACGGCATCATTGATTCTGCGTCGAATCCCCAACTGACGTTGATTGCTGACAGCACACCTAATGAAAGCACACGTAAAGCACTTGCTGAAACACTGCAGTCAGACTCAGCGGCCGCTTACTTCGACCAGGTGGCTTCACCAGAAGCAAAAGCACGGGGATATATGAGTACCCGTGAGTTTGAAGCTTTTGAGGCTGGCCGGCGCTACGCCAACACAGCATACCTGGTGGATTTACAGGAAATGCAGGGGGATAACCTGCTCCGTGAACTGGTAAGAATCACTGCGCAAATGAACTGGCAGCTGAACGATCTGAAAGAACAGATCCGCCAGGGTAATGTTATCTCTGGCCAGCAACTGGCTCTGACTGCCCGCCAGTATTATGAAAAACAACTCGGTAGCCTTGAGAAAACAATCAATCAGGCAAACGCACGTTGAAAGCTGACGTCAGAACAGGACTGAAAAAATGAATAAGTTACCGGAAAATTCAGACCAGACGAAAAACGTCAAAAAATCACCATCCATAACCCGCATAGCCACCCGGAGGATTATTAACATTTTTGTTCCGCTGATGGAGACTCGCCTGATAACGAATTCTGTACAGCATATGCTAAAGCAACAAAAAAGCAGGCTGGAAAAATTCCGTCAGGTAAATAATAAAAAGGCGCAACTCTGCCTCTCGTGGGAAGAAGCTCTGCTGGCCAGCCATATGTCAGTAGACGATCTGGATCGCCGTTTCCGTCGGCGCAGAACAGCATGGCGGTTATGCTGCTGGAGTCTGCTGGCCATCGCTTTATTCCTCAGCGGTATGCTCTTTGCCGCCTCCTCATTACCTTTGATGACACTGGTACGCGCCATCAGCACTCTTATGTTGATACTGTCAGGCGTCGCTCTTTGTGCTTCCAGAGCTCTGATAGTTACATACCGCCTCTGGCAGTTGCATGAACGAAAAGTCAGCGAACCCGAGCAGGGGACTTTCCGTGATTTTCTGAACGACCGCAATGGCTGGCGCAATGCCACATTAATTGCCGTAACCAGTAAACAATACTGATCACGTCCAGATGCCAGTACCACTGGCATGTCGCCATCCCCCTTAATTAAATCCTGTGTGGCCTTTGCCCATACGCAATTCTATTCCGGAGTTACTGTGAAAATTTTACTTCGCGCACTCTGTGCAGGCCTTGCTATATCCTCACTGCCGGCAATGGCTTCAGTGACCTATCAGGATATTGTGTCTGCCGCCACCAATCCTGACGATCTGTCCCGCCAGGCGCTGGTCACGATATTC
>NZ_JAVUPQ010000232.1:0-1910 GCF_032029835.1 Escherichia sp. AM3
GACAGAACACCTTAAGCCAGCAAAGAGCTGGTACTGAACAGCCCTGATATGCTGTTGAAGCAACAACAGCGAATGGCGCAGTTTACGCAGCAGAAAGCATCCACGTTACAGTCAGAACAGAAGCTGAAAACAGGGATTAAGTTTTTGGGCTTATAAGATTTAATGTATTGATTATGCGAGAAAAATATTTATTTTAGTTCGCTTGCTCATCTTTTCGCCTTAAAAACAGATCGAAATTCTGCGTTTTAGCTATCATTCGATCTATCGATCTAAAAAATAGATCTGCAAAAGATGAATATTCTATGTTTTATTGTTTACATGGAATAAATGAAAGAAAAATTGATTTATCAAGATCGAAAGATCTGTTTTATGTGTTGAACTTAGCATAAGCCACTTGTAGTATAAACTTCGCGCAATAGTAAAAAGTCTCTCTTCATAGGGGCGTGATTTCTCACAAGCAACCACGGTTGGCTTGTGTTTTGTCACATCTGTATATCGGGGATTGAGTATGAAAGGACAGAAACAGTTTTACCTGCTTCAGTGTTCTCCGCATTTTCATCAGTCGGTTCTGTTGCAGTTATCCCGGAGCGGTATCGCTTACTACAATCCAGTTATACGCACTTTCTATAAGAGGCGTGACTGTAGTGCATACAGGGGACAAATCATGCCAATGTTTCCCGGTTATGTATTCGTTCTTCTGGATTTTGAGGTTGTACATCCATCCTGCTTTACCCGGATGAAAAATGTTTATGGACTGGTCAGTTTTGGTGAATATCCTGCTGAAGTTCCTCTAAGTGTCATAAATGAAGTAAAAGAGCAGGAGAAGATTTTTTCGATGAATTTAAGCCTGATGAATAACTCCTGTCTGGCAAAAATACTTCTCCTTGCAGACGCTTCAAAGCGTGGACAAGTCTTTGCCGACTATGTGTGTAACAGAAAATACGACAGGTTAAAAAATGACAGCTATAAAAGGAAAGCGGAAACCGCAACGCAATGTACTCTACCTTCCTACAGAAGTTCGTGTTGAAGTTGAAAAAATTGCAATTGAAATAAGTTTCAAGAGGGGGAGGCGTATCTCTGATTCTGGTTTTGTTCAGTATCTTATTAAAAAATACAAATCTCAGGCGATGAAAGAGCTTATTCATGGGGCTGATATTCCTGACGAGTGATAGCGCCCCGGTGTTCTGAATGTGGAATAATTATGTTATCTACTTCTACTTTTCTTGCGCTTGCCATGCAATGCGCTGCCAGCGTTCATCCTGACACAACGCACGAAGTCGCCAGGGTTGAATCAGGTTTTAACCCATATGCGATTGCGGAAATAATACCAAAGGTTAAACACAAACCTGGTGATAAAGGCGTAGTATCTTACTTTCCTGAATCAAAGGAGGCAGCACTTAGTATCGATAAAAACATTGAATCACGGAACCATCGTTACTCTGTAGGACTTATGCAAATAACGAGTACCAATTTTGCAAAGTTCGGTACGACAGCAGAGAAAATGTTTGATCCATGCGAAAATCTTAAGGTATCAGAAAAAATACTGGTTGACTGTTATAAACGAGGTGGCGACTTAGTGCGCGGGTTGAGTTGCTATTATTCCGGTAATCCAGAAACAGGAGTAAAACCAGAACCTGAATTTAATAATACAAGTTATGTACAACGTATAGGATTTAGCCCTCCTGATAACAAAAAAATTTTTATTGTTCCCTCTGTAAAGGAAATGATTAAAAAGGAGAACAAGACGACTATCACACCTGAAGAAATCATTATATATCCTCAATACGCCATACGTGGCACTGTATCGAATGAAAAGGAAACAAAAGATGTCGAAATTAAATCTGAATAAACGTTATTTAACGCTTTCTCTATTTATGGCTGCGTTGATGCTTTGTGTTGCAGAACCTGCT
>NZ_JAVUPQ010000233.1:0-1904 GCF_032029835.1 Escherichia sp. AM3
CTGATAGAAACAGAAGCCACTGGAGCACCTCAAAAACACCATCATACACTAAATCAGTAAGTTGGCAGCATCACCAGGATTCGCGCATGTTACTGGCGACTCAGCATTCTGCTACGGGTCAGGTGACGCAGTGGATTAAAAAACAATTTGCGCCAAATGGCATATTAACGGGGATCTATCAGGATTTACTGCATCGGGAGAATTAATCGCTGCCAACCTCCCGATGCGCTGTGAATAGCGGTTTACATCAACCACCTGCTTTCATTACCCATTCAGAGATAAATTTATTACCCGGTACTGGCGGAGAGTACAAATAGCCCTGCAAAAAGTGAACGCCTTTACCGATCATTAAATCCGCCTGCTCCTGGGTTTCTACCCCTTCCGCCACGATACTCAGACCAGGCTTACGCGCTAGTTCGACAATATTGTCCACAATATGACCGGAGATTTCGTCGACACTCGCCATTTGCACAAATGACTTATCGATCTTAATAAAATCGACCGGGAACGCCTGCAAGTAACGATAGGTCGCATAACCCGTACCAAAGTCATCCAGCGCAAAGGTAATGTTGTGCTGATGAAGGCTGTCAAATATCGCTCTGGCTTCTGGCGTTACCGGAATAGGGTTACGTTCCGTTAGCTCGAGAACCAGCTTGATTTTATCGTTACCTAATTTCTTAACCAGGTTCAGACACTCTTTTTCAAATCCCGCTGCCAAAAAACAACCCGCCGAGACGTTGATGCCAATATGGAAATTGTCCGGCAGCAAATGTTTTACCGGCATCAGAATATCCGCAGTCTGTTTCATCAGTTGGCGGGTCATTATGACAATAAGACCGGATGACTCCGCCAGAGGAATAAACTGATCCGGTGGTATAATTCCCGTTTGTGGATGTTCCCAGCGGACAAGCACCTCACAGCCCGTCAGTACCCCAGTCTGCGCGCAGAAAACCGGTTGGATCCACGGTTTGAATTCGTGGTTTTCCAACGCCAGACTGATGGCTTCAGGCGTGACGATATGGTGATAGTGATTATCATTAATATATCTGTGACTATTACTCCCCGTGGCGGATATGATCTCCGGATTGTACTGAAAGAAAATATCGCGCCAGAAAGTAATATCGCTCTGAATCCCCAGTTTCTCAAAGAGCTGTTTCTTTTGATGTGAAATTGTCTTTGCACTGCGATTTCTGTACTGTGATATTTCTGTTACAGACATTCCCTGCATCAGCAGCTTGAGTAGCAGTCGTTCTTTCTCGGATACGCTACCAGGCAATGACAAATGAACCGTTGTACCGAACTCTTGCAGAAAAACACGAAAATCACATGAATTCATGAACACACCTTTATCTTTTATCGCTGTTCAGTATGAGTGATTACCTGTCGATTCCTGAGCACACATAAGGGGTAACCATAAACATCAGCGATGCCATACGTATAACATCCCACATCACTATCAAGAAGATTATCTTTACCTCTGATGCTCGCTCAAAAACAGTTACGCTAAATACCTTAAAAAGGTAATCACAAGTCAAACTCAGGAGATAATCACGCAAGAATGCAATATTAAAATTCAGATACTCATTTTTGGTAATAAAGAAGTAGTTGGACTATTTCAATATTTATAATTTCCCACTACATACTGGCATCCATTCATGAGCAAAGGCGCATTATATGAATTTAACAATCCAGATCAACTGAAAATACCTCTCCCTCATAAACACATAGCGTCAACATTCAATGACATAATGAGTAATGATCCTACCCACGTAATATGGACACAGGCCTAAGCGAGGTTCTTGTTTTCAAATTGTTCCGGACTGAGGTCGCCACACCAACTGTGCCGCCGCCACCGATTGTAATCACATTCGATATAATTAAACACCGTTGCCCGCATTATTTCC
>NZ_JAVUPQ010000234.1:0-1898 GCF_032029835.1 Escherichia sp. AM3
TACAAGAAAAGGTAGAGCATTGATCTTTTTACTACTTGATTTTTATCATAAAAAAGGCAGTGAAGACATGCCTGTATACTGATAGCATCATGAGTCTTCCCCTGCCATTTATCATGAAGTATTACTAATATAATTAATCTTTCGTCTTGCCTATTCTCCGAGCAACTTCTCAATGCTCTTACGGAACTTCGGCCCTTCTTTCAGGTTACGCAGGCCGTACTTAACAAACGCCTGCATATACCCCATTTTCTTCCCGCAGTCGTAGCTGTCGCCCGTCATCAGCATCGCATCTACCGACTGTTTTTTAGCCAGCTCAGCAATAGCATCCGTCAATTGAATACGCCCCCAGGCACCAGGCTGGGTATGCTCCAGTTCTGCCCAGATATCCGCAGAAAGCACGTAGCGCCCTACTGCCATCAGATCGGAATCCAGAGTCTGCGGCTGGTCTGGTTTTTCAATGAATTCAACGATACGGCTGACTTTACCTTCGTTATCTAAAGGCTCTTTGGTCTGAATAACAGAGTACTCAGACAGATCGCCTTCCATACGCTTAGCCAGCACCTGACTACGCCCGGTTTCATTAAAACGAGCAACCATGGCAGCCAGGTTGTAGCGCAGCGGATCTGCGCTCGCTGTATCAAGAACCACATCAGGTAATACGACTACGAAAGGGTTATCCCCAACAATTGGACGAGCACAAAGAATTGAATGACCCAGGCCCAGTAACTGAGCCTGACGAACGTTCATAATAGTCACGCCTGGAGGACAGATAGACTGCACCTCGGCTAATAGCTGGCGTTTAACACGCTGCTCAAGCAACGATTCGAGTTCGTAAGAGGTGTCGAAGTGGTTCTCAACCGCGTTCTTAGACGCATGAGTCACCAGCACGATTTCTTTGATACCTGCAGCTACAATTTCGTCGACAATGTATTGAATCATCGGCTTGTCTACGATCGGTAGCATCTCTTTAGGGATTGCCTTCGTGGCAGGCAACATGTGCATCCCCAGACCTGCTACCGGAATAACTGCTTTCAAATTAATCATTAAGTCATTCACCTATTCAATTGTTGCTGAATTATAGCTTTTTAGCTTGTTTTAGCCAGTATGAATTACATTACTCCGATGCAGCATATGTTACGCCGCTTAACTTCGCAATGCAGTAATCTTAATCCCAGGGAGTGTCACTTTAGCCAGGAATGGTCGCAAAGTTACCGCTCCCGTCCCGGGAGTCGAAAATTCACCGCTTCGACATTCACCACCTGATGGTTTACCCGGTCGATGTCAACTGAGCTTTGCCCGCTTTCGTTTACCGCATGGACATTCGCCAGCGAGAGTAATGTGTCCTGTTTTGCCATAAACTTGCCGCGCACATCCTGACGGAGATCGAAGTGCATCTTAAGCGCGGGTCCCGTCGCGGATTGCTGCATAACCCTGATGTTACGTAAAAAAAGGTGCTGTGGTTGGTTATGCAACTCAAGCGTGGCACGTTTCATCTCCACATTGGTAATCGCCACAAATGATGTCGCATTACCAGAGGAGATCTGAATACCGCGCAATTTGTATTCACGTTTCGTATTATCCAGATGGATATTATTTAACTTAAAGTTTTGTGGAATGGATAAATAACGCCCTTTGATTACGCCGTAACCAATGAGCATACCTGCGCTATTCTCCATATTGATATTATCAATTACGAAATTATCACATCCGTAAATAGCGACCGTCGCATTATCAATGCCCGCTTTCTTACTATAATCCGGGGTGATATTTCGCGCGGTAATATTACGAATAATAAAGTGTTTGCCGTTCTCCACATGGACTAACTGTCGGCAGTCGCTACCGGTGATGTTCGCTACCACAAAGTTTTTTACCGCCAGTTCATCGGGATAGGTATTGTC
>NZ_JAVUPQ010000235.1:0-1894 GCF_032029835.1 Escherichia sp. AM3
TGCGGTCCGTCTTCTCCGCCAGCCTGCCGTATTCATCGTGGCGGTAGACATAGTGCGCATCTTCCGCGATGCGGTTATCCGGCCATGCCGTGAGCGTGCTGTCCGGGTGCAGTTCCGGGTCCGGCAGCCGGTTTCCTGCCGGGTCCGTCGCATACGGGATATCGATATCCAGGTTCGCCGCCGTGGTGTGGACGCCCGTCAGCCTTCCCGTGTCGCTGTAACGGTACTCCCGGCTCTCCTGCGGGCCGCTGATGCGGATTAGCTGTCCGTTGTCGTTCCAGTCGTAGTCACGGTCAAGCTGCGGAAGGTTCAGGTGCCTGCTCCGGAGCTGGCCGCTGGTATTCCAGGCGGTGGCAAGTTCATATGCCTCCCCGCCGAAGCTGCGGGCCGTCTCACGGTGCAGCCTGTCCCGCGTGTACTCGACCAGCGGTGTTCCGCCCAGCTTCATCCCCGCAAGATAACCGCTGCCATACGTCAGCCACTCCACCGGCTGCAGACCGTCCGGCTCCTGACGGGTCGCCAGCCCCTGTTCGCTGTACGCATGCCCCGTCTCATGCTCCCACAGCATCTCCCCCGTCTCCGGGTTCTCCACCGTCTGCCGTTCGCCCGTCAGGCGGCCTTTATCGTCATAGCCGTAGTGGACCGCCACACGGTGGCCTTCACTCAGGTGGCTGATTTCTGTCAGCCAGCCGTGGTCGTCATACTGCCACTGCTCCGCCGGTTCACCGTTCACCGTGCGCCGGGTGATACGGTCTGACGCATCGTAATGCCAGAGGGTGATAAGCCCCTCGTCTTCACTCTGCGTGAGTTTTCCGGTCAGGTCATACTGGTAACGTTGCGTCCGGCCGTCAAAGCCGCGCTGCTCCGTCAGCCTGTCCACCGGGTCATACCGGAACGTGGACTGGCTGCCGTTCTCGTTAGTCAGCACGGTGATGCGCCCGGCGGCGTCATACCCCATGCTGCGCGTCAGTCCACCTTCCGTCACACTCACCGGACGCCCACGTTTATCATATTCGGTGGCGCTGCGTTTACCGTCCGGTGATATCGTTGCTGTCAGGTCGCCTGCAGCGCTGTACTCATAACGGGTTTCACGCCCCTGCGCATCCTTCCGACTGATCAGTTGGCCACGCGGGTTATAACTGCTGTAAGTGCTGATGCCTTCTTCCCGGTGAACGGCGATTTGTTGACCGTACTGGTCGTACTCATACCGCGTCGTGTACCCCGAGCAGTCCGTAAAGGCCAGCAGTTGACCGTAACGGTTTCGCGTTATTCTCCGCCTCACCCCGGTTCCGTCTTCCACCGCACAGGGCAGGCCACTGCGGGAAAAATCATAAAACCAGCGCGTAATGTTACCGTTGCGCGAGGTCTCTTCTGCCAGTCGGCCCTGACGGTCATATTTCCGGCTGCTGCGTAAACCATCCGGATATGTCACTGAAGTCAGTTGCAACTGGCTGTTATAGCCATACCGCACCGTCCTGCCGTCCGGCAGTATCACTGAAGTCAGCTTTCCAGACGCCATATGCAGCCGGTACTCCGTCCGCCGCCCCGCCGCATCCGTCTGCGCCTTCAGCCTCCCCGCCTCATCATACTCGCTGCGGGTGATGCTCCCGTCGGCATGCTCCTTCTTCACCACCCGCTTCAGGCCACCCTCGCCTTCCGTGTACAGCACCTCCCGCCGGTTCAGGCTGTCCGTGATGATTACCCGGCTCTCTCCGTACTCAAAGCGGTAGTCCAGCCCCTCCGGGTTGACCTGCTCCGTCACCCGACCGGTATCATCATACCGGTAGCGGCTCTCCGGCCTCCCCGCATAATGGTGCGCCACCATCCGCCCGGCGTGCTCCGCATCATAAGTAAACCCGCGAACCTGCGTCCCGCTGCGGTCATACACCGCCCG
>NZ_JAVUPQ010000236.1:0-1888 GCF_032029835.1 Escherichia sp. AM3
CGAGTGCGGTTTCGAGGGCTGTTCGTGGTGATATGTCGCCTGAAGCAAAGGCTGCTGTCAACTTTGCATCGGAAAGAAATCTGCCGTTAATGACCAGTGACATGCTGAAAGATAAAACCTTTATGCAGAGTCAGGCTCAGACATTAGGCGAAAGAGTTCCTTTTTTTGGAACCGGTAAGAATCGGCTGAATCAACAACAAGCACGAGAAAATTTAGTCAGAACATTTAGCGATGGTCTGGGTGGCATTTCTGATAAACAGCTTTATGAATCTGCGACTAAAGGGCAACAAAAATTCATTGAGGCAGCAGGAAAGCGATATAACCGCATAATTGACGCTATGGGGGATACCCCTGTCGATCTCTCAAACACGGTAAAAGCTATCGACAATCAGATTGCCGTGTTAAGCCGCCCGGGCAAATCTCAGGATAGAGCCGCGGTAAAAGTCTTGCAGCAATTTAAAGACGATATCACCAGCGGACCAAATGACCTGCGTCTGGCGAGGGAAAACAGAACCGATCTTCGAAAGCGATTTATGGCGTCATCTGACACTGTTGATAAAGATACGCTCCAGAAAGCCAGCGATATTATCTACAAGGCATATACGGCGGATATGAAAAAAGCCGTAGCCAAAAATCTTGGAGCAGACGAAGCCATTAATATGGCAAGGGTTGATCGCTCATGGTCTAAATTCAATGACATGATGGGAAGAACGCGCGTTCAAAAGGCAATAGCCAGCGGCAAGGCCACGCCTGAGGATGTAACAAAACTCGTTTTTAGCCAAAGCCCATCAGAACGTTCTCAGCTTTACAGGCTTCTGGATGACAATGGTAGGCAAAACGCACGAGCAGCCATAGTTCAGAATGCTGTAGATAAGGCGACTGATCCGTCTGGAAATATCAGTGTTGAGAAGTTTATTAATGCGTTACACCGGAACAGGAAGCAATCAGCAACTTTCTTTAAAGGCGTACATGGAAAGGAACTGGACGGCGTTATTAAATACCTCAACGATACAAGACACGCGGCAAAAGCGAACGTTCAAAACTTAAATGGTCAGCAGCTTTATGGATTGTTAGTTGGTGGTGGCATCATAAACGCAGCAGTATTAGCGGGGATGCTAAAAACGGCTGCGTTTGTTGTTCCTGCTGCTGGTGCCGTAGGCGGAGCAGCGAAGGCATACGAAAGCCCTGTTATACGAAATGCCTTGTTACGTCTGGCAAATACGCCAAAAGGTAGCACAGCATATGACAGAGCGATCAGTACGGTCACACAATCACTGACCACAGCAGCACAAGCATCGCAAAAGGAAGCTCAATAACAGATGACCATGGATGGTTGGTTATAATAGTAATTAGTATTTTTTCAAATAGTTATGAACATTAACACTTGCCTTTAACATTGCCGACAAATGAGCCTGTAAATGAGCCTATATCAGATCGACTAATTGTTCGTGTATGGATCACTTTTCCGTCATTTGAGATTGCCCATGTGACAAGCGTCAGTTGACCATCTCGATAGCTTCTTCCCATCATGGCATTCGGAGATAGCGGGTAATAATCAATACCTCCACCTATACCATCTTTTGCCAAGATAAGATCCGCCTTCTCTTTACTTATTACCAAATGAAATGTATCTGGTATAGATGATAACTTATAGTTATACCCATCTGAACTTGAGGCTTCTTGTCCTTTCAGATCACCAATAATCCAGCATTCAGCGTTCGCTCCAAAAGAAGCAAATAATAAACCGGAGACAACCAATCGCTTCAATTGATTCACACCAACCCTCCCTTTAGCGTTGTTTAGAATGGCAATCATCATATATCCAAGACATGGCATTTGGTACATAGCTTGGGTCGGGATTTCAAATCCGATCCCCGTTGATGGGGCC
>NZ_JAVUPQ010000237.1:0-1885 GCF_032029835.1 Escherichia sp. AM3
TCAGCTGTGCATTCTGGGCGGCGACCGAGACCTCCATGCCGTTGCTGCTGGCACTGGCGTCATAGCCCATAAAACTTTGTAGCGCATCATCACCGCTGACCGAGAGTGTCATCGCATTGTCAAGGCCGGTGTCATTTGATGTGACTGACAGACGATATTCACCGTTACCCACGTTAATGATGCTTGCGCTTACGCCTGCTTTTGCGTTGTTGATGGCATCACGGATCCCGCTTAAAGACGAGTTAGCCGCGCTGATATCAATGGAAATCGGATCTTTGTCGCCGCCTTGTTGAATGGTGAGTTTGCTGTCGCTGGTGGCGATCGCCGTTTTTGTATCATCTCTGGTGGTGCGCGTGGTCAGGGTTTGCGCCTGCGCCAGATGGGTGACGCTGATGGTGTATTTCCCGGCGATGGCGTTACCCGCGGTGGTGGCACTGAACGCGGTGGTGCTGCTGGTGGTGCTGGTGGCGGAAAAAAGATCGGCTTTAGACAATGCAGTATTGGCGGTCTGGAAAGTCGTCAGCGCGCTTTTCAGCGTACCGTAGGCGCTAAGTTTAGCGGTAAACGACGATTGCTGATTTGAAATAGGGGTTAGCGTCGCTTTTTGCGCGGCGGTGAGGCTATCTAGGATTGAACTTAAATCCAGGCCTGACCCGACTCCCAGCGATGAAATACTTGCCATGCGATTTCCTTTTATCTTTCGACACGTAAAACGAATACCGGGGTTATCGGCCTGAATTGCGCAAAGTTTACGTTTAATTGTTTTTTTTAATAGCGGGAATAAGGGGCAGAGAAAAGAGTATTTCGTCGACTAACAAAAAATGGCTGTTTGTGAAAAAAATTCTAAAGGTTGTTTTACGACAGACGATAACAGGGTTGACGGCGATTGAGCCGACGGGTGGAAACCCAAAACGTAATCAACGACTTGCAATATAGGATAACGAATCATGGCACAAGTCATTAATACCAACAGCCTCTCGCTGATCACTCAAAATAATATCAACAAGAACCAGTCTGCGCTGTCGAGTTCTATCGAGCGTCTGTCTTCTGGCTTGCGTATTAACAGCGCGAAGGATGACGCCGCGGGTCAGGCGATTGCTAACCGTTTTACTTCTAACATTAAAGGCCTGACTCAGGCTGCACGTAACGCCAACGACGGTATTTCTGTTGCGCAGACCACCGAAGGCGCGCTGTCCGAAATTAACAACAACTTACAGCGTGTGCGTGAGCTGACTGTTCAGGCGACCACCGGTACTAACTCTGAGTCTGACCTGTCTTCTATCCAGGACGAAATCAAATCTCGCCTGGAAGAGATTGATCGTGTTTCAAGTCAGACTCAATTTAACGGCGTGAATGTTTTGGCTAAAGATGGGAAAATGAACATTCAGGTTGGGGCAAATGATGGACAGACTATCACTATTGATCTGAAAAAGATCGATTCATCTACACTAAACCTCTCCAGTTTTGATGCTACAAACTTGGGCACCAGTGTTAAAGATGGGGCCACCATCAATAAGCAAGTGGCAGTAGGTGCTGGCGACTTTAAAGATAAAGCTTCAGGATCGTTAGGTACCCTAAAATTAGTTGAGAAAGACGGTAAGTACTATGTTGCCGAAGTAGATACTAGTAAGGGTGATATTAACTTCAACTCTACAAATGAAAGTGGAACTACTCCTACTGCAGCGACGGAAGTAACTACTGTTGGCCGCGATGTAAAATTGGATGCTTCTGCACTTAAAGCCAACCAATCGCTTGTCGTGTATAAAGATAAAAGCGGCAATGATGCTTATATCATTCAGACCAAAGATGTAACAACTAATCAATCAACTTTCAATGCCGCTAATATCAGTGATGCTGGTGTTTTATCTATTGGTGCATCTACAAC
>NZ_JAVUPQ010000238.1:0-1872 GCF_032029835.1 Escherichia sp. AM3
TATATAAGCTGTAGTGAGTAAGTCATGTTTTATGAAGGGAGCAATGCCTCAGGATCAGGTTACGGGATCACTTACGTAAGGGACAGGCAGATGGCAGCTCAGCTACAGACAGCACTGCAGGAAACAGAATATAAACTGCAGTGAGCAGACCACTCACTGCGCCGGTTAATATAAGCTGTAGTCAGTAAAGGAGCGCTCTTCACTGACTACAGTTTATGTTCAGCGGGATTTGAAGAGTTTTTCCAGGTCATCCAGCGTGATGCCCAGTTTCTCAAGCAGGGCAAGCTTCTCCGCCATCTCCGGACTGACTTTTTCCGCAGGTGAAGGTTGCAACGGATTTTCCTTACTCTCGTCATTCGGCGCTTTTAACCGGGGACGCCGGTAGTGAATACAGAAGAATTTTGTCCGCCCCCGCTGGATCTCCGTGTAATCAAGATATCCAATCTCGCGCAACTGCTCCATTGCCCGTCTGACCGTCTGGTTCTGGGAAAATACAGGAGACTTCAGATTGAGGCGTGCACGCAGCCGCGCCAGCGATATCGGTGCCGGATCCCGGGGCAGGCTCTCTATAAAGGTGTAGAGTGCCTGGGCGGACTCCCGTCGCTTCAGGGCATTAATCGCCTTAAGCTGGAGAAGGACTTTTCTGTCAAACTGGTACAGTTCAAACAGGCGGGGATCGGCCTGTAACTGCACAATATCCCGCTCAGTATCGTAGTAAGCTGACTGTACCAGATGGGTGATATATTCCCGGGTGTGCTTCTCATCGGTACGGGAAAACGAAATCACGGTACCGGCAATGCGCTTCAGGGAAGGGCTGATGCGCTCACGCAGCCTGCGGGATGACTGGCTTGAAGGTATACCACACAGTTTTGCAAACTCAACAAAAGGCAGTTCAACTTTGTCACCAATCACGTTATGGCGGGCAAAGGAATGAATGATCCCCACCCAGGTCTTGAAATCATTATCCATATCCAGGCGGGGGCCGGTGATCTCAACCTTATCGAATCCCTCAGCACGGGCCAGGGAAAGACGTGTCAGCTCTTCCGTGGCATCAGTACGTGACAGTGTATTTTTTTTACTGTTCTTCAGTGATTTAAGGGTCGGTACAAAAACGCCCAGACGCATCAGCGCCACAGGTTGTATGGTGTTGTTATTGTTTGGTGTCAGTGTCACCAGCTCACCGGAGGACTTATCCACCTCGCCGAACAGTTTTTTGATGTCTGAATTTTCGTTTTCCAGAAAGCCTCCAGCCTGTGGACAGTAAAAGAATAAACAGAAAATCGTGTGTCAGAACTCCGCTAACTGACTGAAGAAAAACCTGCAGCCTGTATTTAACAACTGAGTCTGGCATACTGACCATAGTTTATGTCATTAACTTACTTCAGTATATGGATTACTGAATACAGCTTATCATTAGCATGTTACAGTTTATCAGTAACATGCCACAGCTTATGTGATCGTGGTCCCGGCCCATGAGTGACAAGGTTTGCAGCGATATGGGGATCTTTAATGGATCCTTTGTTGATCATTCATGGATCTGTTTACTGGATCGGGCCTCCGGATATGTGGATAAATCATTCCAGAAGGACAGCGCACACAACCGTTTTATGAAAGGGCTTCAGGGCGTACCTGCTCCCTGTAACTACAGATACATTGCGCTTCCTCGCCGGTTCGCGGGCTTCGCCCGGTCACCGGTCTGCGGCGAGCACTGTTTTTTCTGATGTCTGTCTTTACAGGTAATTTTTGACGGAATCTGCCGTACTTCCTGAGCGTACGGTCATATCCGAAGTACACTTCATATGTGTGTTTCAATGCCAGGGATTGTGTATACAAACTACAGGTGTCAGCGCCAGTGATATAAGACGGTAATTC
>NZ_JAVUPQ010000239.1:0-1866 GCF_032029835.1 Escherichia sp. AM3
CCCGTCCCCTTCGCCCCTTACGGTCAGCCGCAGCTTTCACTGGCTCCCGTTTCGCTCGGCAACATGGATGCCATTGACGTGGTACGCGGTGGTGGTGCGGTGCGTTACGGACCGCAGAGCGTGGGCGGCGTGGTGAACTTTGTTACCCGTGCCATTCCGCAGGACTTTGGTATCGAGGCGGGCGTGGAAGGTCAGCTCAGCCCAACCTCTTCACAAAACAACCCGAAAGAGACGCACAACCTGATGGTGGGCGGCACAGCGGACAACGGTTTTGGCACCGCGCTGCTCTACTCCGGCACGCGCGGCAGTGACTGGCGCGAGCACAGCGCCACCCGCATCGACGACCTGATGCTGAAAAGCAAATATGCGCCGGATGAGGTGCACACCTTCAACAGCCTGCTGCAATATTACGACGGTGAAGCCGACATGCCCGGTGGCCTGTCTCGCGCGGATTACGACGCCGATCGCTGGCAATCCACCCGCCCGTATGACCGCTTCTGGGGTCGTCGCAAGCTGGCGAGCCTGGGCTACCAGTTCCAGCCAGACAGCCAGCATAAATTCAACATTCAGGGGTTCTACACCCAAACCCTGCGCAGCGGCTACCTGGAGCAAGGCAAACGCATCACCCTCTCGCCGCGTAACTACTGGGTGCGCGGTATTGAGCCACGCTACAGCCAGATCTTTATGATCGGCCCTTCCGCGCACGAAGTGGGCGTGGGCTATCGCTATTTGAATGAATCAACGCATGAAATGCGTTACTACACCGCCACCAGCAGCGGGCAGTTGCCGTCCGGCTCAAGCCCTTACGACCGCGATACGCGTTCCGGCACCGAGGCGCACGCCTGGTATCTGGATGACAAAATCGACATCGGCAACTGGACCATCACGCCGGGTATGCGTTTCGAACATATCGAGTCATACCAGAACAACGCCATCACAGGCACGCACGAAGAAGTGAGCTATAACGCACCGCTTCCGGCGTTGAACGTGCTCTATCACCTGACTGACAGCTGGAATCTTTATGCAAACACTGAAGGCTCGTTCGGCACCGTACAGTACAGCCAGATTGGCAAGGCTGTGCAAAGCGGCAATGTGGAACCGGAAAAAGCGCGAACCTGGGAACTCGGTACCCGCTACGACGACGGCGCGCTGACGGCGGAAATGGGGCTGTTCCTGATTAACTTTAACAATCAGTACGACTCCAACCAGACCAACGACACCGTCACTGCACGTGGCAAAACGCGCCATACCGGGCTGGAAACGCAGGCACGTTACGATCTGGGTACGCTAACGCCAACGCTTGATAACGTTTCCATCTACGCCAGCTATGCGTATGTGAACGCGGAAATCCGCGAGAAAGGCGACACCTACGGCAATCTGGTACCATTCTCCCCGAAACATAAAGGCACGCTGGGCGTGGACTACAAGCCAGGAAACTGGACGTTCAATCTGAACAGCGATTTCCAGTCCAGCCAGTTTGCGGATAACGCCAATACGGTGAAAGAGAGCGCCGACGGCAGTACCGGCCGCATTCCCGGCTTCATGCTCTGGGGCGCACGCGTGGCGTATGACTTTGGCCCGCAGATGGCAGATCTGAACCTGGCATTCGGTGTGAAAAACATCTTCGACCAGGACTACTTCATCCGCTCTTATGACGACAACAACAAAGGCATCTATGCAGGCCAGCCGCGCACGCTGTATATGCAGGGGTCGTTGAAGTTCTGATGTGTTAACGCCCGGCTTGCCGGGCTTTTAGCTGGAATGTGATTATGTTGGCATTTATCCGTTTTCTTTTTGCAGGCCTGCTGCTGGTGATCAGCCACGCCTTTGCCGCCATGGTTCAGGACGAACACGGCACGTTTACAC
>NZ_JAVUPQ010000240.1:0-1836 GCF_032029835.1 Escherichia sp. AM3
TTAAGATGAGCAGGATTATACAAAGAGTATATTGTATGTCTGGTGCCTGAGTTTATTTAAAAGGATTTTATATGCGAAATAAAAATATAATCATGTTGCTTATGAGTAGTTTGATTTTGTCAGGATGTGGGCCGCAACCTGAGAATAAGGAAAGTCAGCAACAACAACCCAGTACTCCCACAGAGCAGCAAGTGCTTGCCGCGCAGCAAGCTGCAATAAAAGAGGCTGAGCAAAGCGCCGCCGCCGCGAAAGCCTTGGCCCAGCAAGAAGTGCAACAATATTCAGACAAACAGGCTTTACAGGGGCGATTGCAGGAAGCGCCAACATTTGCAAGAGCGGCTAAAGCAAAAGCTACACATATCGCAAATCCAGGAACCGCTCGCTACCAGCAGTTCGATGATAATCCGGTTAAGCAGGTAGCGCAAAATCCGTTGGCGACGTTTAGTCTTGACGTTGACACTGGCAGTTATGCGAATGTAAGGCGTTTCCTCAATCAAGGGCTGTTACCTCCGCCAGACGCTGTGCGGGTGGAGGAGATAGTCAATTATTTCCCGTCTGATTGGGATATCAAAGACAAACAATCTATTCCGGCCTCTAAGCCAATACCTTTCGCTATGCGCTACGAATTGGCACCTGCACCATGGAATGAACAGCGAACATTGCTGAAAGTTGATATCCTGGCGAAAGATCGCAAAAGTGAAGAGTTACCAGCTTCTAATCTGGTCTTTCTTATCGACACTTCTGGTTCAATGATTTCTGATGAACGTTTGCCACTTATCCAGTCTTCGTTGAAATTATTGGTCAAAGAACTTCGTGAGCAGGATAACATTGCCATCGTGACCTACGCTGGCGACTCCCGTATTGCATTGCCTTCTATCTCCGGGAGTCATAAGGCGGAAATTAATGCCGCAATTGATTCGCTGGATGCCGAAGGCAGTACCAATGGCGGTGCCGGGCTGGAACTGGCTTATCAGCAGGCGACGAAGGGGTTTATTAAGGGCGGCATCAATCGCATTTTATTAGCCACTGACGGTGACTTTAACGTTGGCATTGACGATCCAAAATCGATTGAATCAATGGTCAAAAAACAGCGGGAGTCTGGTGTTACTCTGTCGACGTTTGGCGTGGGGAATAGCAATTACAACGAGGCAATGATGGTGCGAATTGCCGATGTTGGTAACGGCAACTACAGCTACATTGATACCCTCTCTGAAGCGCAGAAAGTATTGAATAGTGAAATGCGGCAGATGTTGATTACCGTAGCAAAAGATGTCAAAGCGCAAATTGAGTTTAACCCCGCGTGGGTAACGGAATACCGTCAGATTGGTTATGAAAAGCGCCAACTTCGGGTGGAACATTTTAATAACGACAACGTTGATGCAGGGGATATAGGCGCAGGCAAACATATAACGTTGTTATTCGAATTAACGCTGAACGGGCAAAAAGCATCAATTGATAAGTTACGCTATGCCCCGGATAACAAATTAGCGAAATCGGACAAAACGAAAGAACTGGCCTGGTTAAAAATTCGCTGGAAATACCCGCAGGGAAAAGAAAGTCAGTTAGTTGAATTCCCGCTGGGGCCAACAATAAACGCGCCCTCTGAAGATATGCGTTTTCGCGCAGCAGTAGCTGCATATGGGCAAAAGTTACGCGGTTCTGAATACCTGAACAATACCTCCTGGCAGCAGATCAAACAGTGGGCTCAGCAGGCAAAAGGGGAAGATCCACAGGGTTACAGGGCGGAATTTATTCGCCTGATTGAACTGGCGGATGGTGTGACTGACATCAGTCAGTGATGACTGTTTAGCAAACTATGTTCGACCAGTCAGCATA
>NZ_JAVUPQ010000241.1:0-1834 GCF_032029835.1 Escherichia sp. AM3
ACTCTCGATTGTGCGACGTGCTTCGAGATTATGACCGTGAAAAGGGTTACTGTCTGGTATTCCGTCATAACGGCGTTTAGCAAATTCATAGAGCGATCCTAAGCATGTAAGCCAGTTTTGACGAGATTGATCGGCTGCTCCTCGTTGCTTCTGGTCATCTAAGAATACTGTTACAAGCCGTCTGCCTATTTTCTCAATATGAATATCATCTTTCTGAATGCTTTGTAAAAATAGCTCAACGGCCCTTGCTGATTTCTGTAGTGTTGAGTATGAACGACGCTCTCTGTAGCATTCGGCGTATTCGTCACGTATTAAGCATAGGGAAGGCGATGCATAACCGCGTTTTACGGCTCTTTGCGTGTTTTTATTGGCCCTTGCCTCTGAATGTAAGGATTCAATAGCTTGTTGTAACCTCCTTTCGGGGTTATCAGGATTATGTTTCCGCTTTAGTTCCTCCCATTCTAATAATAGATGGTTTCTGAATCTTCTCGCCTCATTCAGATCTCGTGTAGATGTGCTTTTTCTCCACAACTTGTAAGGGTAAAGATGACGTAAGTATTTAGGAACAAAAATCTGAAACATCCAGATCCCATCTTTTCTCTTAAATAAGTATGCTTGGCTCTTGATCGACACGATAATGATCCTCTATTATCACGTAATCAGTTACCTATGATTGATCACAAAATCTTTATTTTACAGCAGGTTATTATGGGTTTCCTCGATTCCCTTCGCCCGCTCCAATTTATCTTCGCCGTAATACTTCCCCATTTTGTTGTAAATAAAAAGCGTTTACGCAATGCAATCCTTTTGTAACAACCCAGGTAAAACACCTTATTTTCAAGTTGTTAAATAAGTGGTTATCTACGCTTTTAACAAACGATTGATGGAATATTTTATGAAAGGGAAATCTGCATTAACTCTTCTGCTCGCTGGTATATTTTCGTGCGGCACATGCCAGGCGACAGGGGCAGAAGTGACGAGTGAATCTGTATTTAACATTCTTAATTCCACGGGGGCAGCAACAGATAAAAGTTATTTATCGTTAAATCCAGATAAGTATCCTAATTATCGTCTTCTGATTCACTCAGCCAAATTACAAAATGAAATAAAGAGCCACTATACCAAAGACGAAATTCAAGGATTGCTAACATTAACAGAAAACACACGAAAGTTAACGTTGACGGAGAAACCCTGGGGAACGTTTATTCTTGCTTCTACTTTCGAAGATGACAAAACAGCGGCAGAAACCCACTATGATGCTGTCTGGTTGAGGGATAGTTTATGGGGCTATATGGCATTAGTATCAGATCAGGGAAATAGTGTAGCCGCAAAAAAGGTTCTGCTCACCCTGTGGGATTATATGTCTACGCCCGACCAGATTAAGCGGATGCAGGACGTCATTAGCAACCCAAAACGACTGGATGGAATTCCCGTGCAAATGAATGCTGTGCATATCCGATTTGACAGCAACTCCCCCGTGATGGCAGATGTGCAGGAAGAAGGCAAGCCGCAGCTGTGGAACCATAAACAAAATGATGCTTTAGGTCTTTACCTTGATCTCCTTATACAAGCAATCAACACTGGTACTATTAAAGCTGAAGATTGGCAAAAAGGTGACCGATTAAAGTCGGTTGCGCTGCTGATTGCTTATCTGGATAAAGCCAATTTCTATGTTATGGAAGATTCCTGAGCATGGGAAGAAGATGCCCGATTAAACACATCTTCCGTTGCACTGGTGACCTCTGGACTGGAACGTTTGTCAAACCTACTCTCGAAGAAAGACTCTGTTTTTGTCTCTGATTTACTACGCGAAGCTAAAGTCAATGAACTGGAT
>NZ_JAVUPQ010000242.1:0-1826 GCF_032029835.1 Escherichia sp. AM3
CCGCGCGCCGCCGCCTGCGCCAACTCGGCCGCCGTCCATCCGGCGGGCTGCGAACTCGTCATGATCCGCCCCGGAAGGCGCGCAGCAGCCGCGTTACGGCCAGAACGAACAAGCCGGTCAGCGCGAGCGCGGCAACACCCCAATGCTCGCCAAGGAAGGCACCGGCGGTCGTCCCGGCCAGCACGGCGGCGAGAATCGGCAGATGGCAGGGGCAGGTCAACACGGCCAGCGCACCCCACAGGTAGCCGGAAACGGGTTGGCGCGTCTCGGGCGGCAGTTTGTCAGGGGCGTTCACGGCAATGCCTCCTCGTGCGCCCGCTCGGCTGGCATGGAGGCCAGTTGCGCGTCCAGATGGGCCAACGCCGCGCGCCGCCGCTCGACCAACTGGCGCAGCACGGCAAGCTGCGCTGCGGCTTGTGCGCCGTCCGCTGCGTCGAGCGCACGGCACAGCCGCGCCAGGGCATCCAGGCCGATACCCGCCTCGAAGGCCGCGCGCACGAAGCACAGCCGTTGCAAGGCCGCATCGTCGAACACGCCGTAGCCGCCCGTGGTGCAGGCCACCGGCCGTAACAAGCCGCGCACCAGGTAGTCGCGCACGATATGTACGCTCACCCCAGCGTTATGGGCCAGTTGCGATACCGTGTAGGCGCTCATCGCACACCTCCTTGTCCTCACCCGGCGCAGCAGGAAAGCTGCTTCACATCCTTGTTGAAGGTCTGCGCCGCGAGCTTCAACCCTTCGACCATCGTCAGGTAGGGGAACAACTGGTCGGCCAGTTCCTGCACCGTCATCCGGTTGCGAATCGCCAGTGCGGCCGTCTGGATCAGTTCGCCCGCTTCCGGGGCCACTGCCTGCACGCCGATCAGTCGTCCGCTGCCTTCTTCAACCACCAGTTTGATGAAGCCGCGCGTGTCGAAGTTGGCGAGCGCGCGCGGCACGTTGTCCAGCGTTAGCGTGCGACTATCAGTTTTGATGCCGTCATGGTGCGCTTCCGCCTCGCTGTAGCCTACGGTCGCCACTTGCGGGTCGGTGAACACCACGGCCGGCATCGCGGTCAGGTTCAGGGCCGCGTCACCGCCGGTCATGTTGATCGCGGCGCGAGTGCCGGCCGCTGCCGCCACATAGACGAACTGCGGCTGGTCGGTGCAGTCGCCTGCGGCGTAGATGTGTTCCACGCTTGTACGCATGCCGGGGTCGATGACGATAGCGCCTTGCGGGGTGAGCGTGACGCCCGTCGCATCCAGTGCCAGCTTGCGTGTGTTGGGCGCGCGGCCGGTGGCGACCAGCAGCTTGTCGGCGCGCAGTTCGCCGTGCGCCGTGGTGAGCACGAATTCGCCGTCCCCTTCACCATTGATATACGCGACCTGGCTGGCCTGGGTGTGTTCCCTCACCTCGATGCCCTCCATGCGGAATGCGGCCGTGACGGCTTCGCCTATAGCTGGGTCTTCGCGGAAGAACAGCGTGCTGCGAGCCAGGATCGTCACCTTCGCTCCGAGTCGGGCGAACGCCTGCGCCAGCTCCAGCGCCACCACTGATGAGCCAATCACGGCCAGGCGCTTAGGAATCGTCTCGCTGACCAGCGCTTCAGTGGAAGTCCAGTACGGAGTGTCTTTCAGGCCGGGAATCGGCGGCACGGCCGGGCTCGCGCCGGTGGCGATCAGGCAGCGGTCGAATGCCACCACGCGCTCGCCGCCGTCGTTGAGTTGCACGATCAGGTTGCGATTGTCCTTAAAGCGGGCGGAGCCGTGCAGCACAGTGATCGCCGGATTGCCCTCCAAGATGCCTTCGTACTTGGCGTGGCGCAGTTCATCGACGCGGGCCTGCTG
>NZ_JAVUPQ010000243.1:0-1817 GCF_032029835.1 Escherichia sp. AM3
GACCGGCTGGAAAGTGAAATCCTGGCTGACCGGGTGAGTGAGGAAAGCCGCCGCTGGCTGGCATCGTGCGGCCTGACGGTGGCGCAGATGCAAAGCCAGATGGACCCGGTATACACGCCGGCGCGAAAAATTCACCTGTACCACTGCGACCATCGCGGCCTGCCGCTGGCCCTTATCAGCACGGAAGGGACAACAGCGTGGTACGCAGAATACGATGAATGGGGTAACCAGCTGAATGAAGAGAACCCGCACCAGCTGCAGCAGCTCATCCGCCTGCCGGGGCAGCAGTATGATGAGGAGTCCGGCCTGTATTATAACCGCCACCGCTATTATGACCCGCTGCGGGGGAGGTATATCACTCAGGATCCGATTGGGCTGAAGGGGGGATGGAATTTTTATCAGTATCCGTTGAATCCAGTTACGAATACAGATCCTCTGGGGTTAGAAGTTTTTCCTAGACCATTCCCCTTGCCAATTCCATGGCCCAAAAGCCCTGCACAGCAGCAAGCAGATGATAATGCTGCAAAAGCATTGACAAAATGGTGGAACGATACAGCATCACAAAGAATATTTGACTCTCTAATATTGAATAATCCGGGACTAGCATTAGATATAACAATGATAGCTTCTCGTGGAAATGTTGCAGACACAGGGATAACTGATCGTGTCAATGACATAATAAATGACAGATTCTGGAGTGATGGGAAAAAACCCGACAGATGTGACGTACTTCAGGAACTAATTGATTGTGGTGATATTAGTGCTAAAGATGCAAAAAGCACACAGAAAGCCTGGAATTGTCGTCACTCCAGACAGTCAAACGATAAAAAAAGATAGCCCTTGTGGAGGTTCCTGCAATGTCAAATACATACCAGAAAAGAAAGGCAAGTAAAGAGTATGGTTTATATAATCAATGTAAGAAACTAAATGATGATGAATTATTTCGCTTACTTGATGATCACAATTCCTTGAAAAGGATTTCATCTGCCAGAGTATTACAGTTAAGAGGTGGGCAAGACGCTGTTAGATTGGCAATTGAGTTCTGCTCTGATAAAAATTATATCCGTAGAGATATCGGAGCATTTATACTCGGGCAAATAAAAATTTGCAAAAAATGCGAAGATAATGTTTTTAATATTTTGAACAATATGGCATTGAATGATAAGAGCGCTTGCGTTCGAGCTACGGCAATCGAGTCAACGGCTCAGCGATGCAAGAAAAACCCAATTTATTCACCTAAAATAGTAGAACAATCTCAAATTACTGCTTTTGATAAATCGACTAATGTCAGACGTGCTACAGCATTTGCTATTTCTGTTATCAATGATAAAGCAACAATTCCACTATTGATTAATCTGTTAAAAGATCCAAATGGAGATGTCAGAAACTGGGCCGCATTTGCAATAAATATCAATAAATATGATAATAGTGATATTAGGGATTGTTTTGTGGAGATGCTTCAGGATAAAAATGAGGAAGTCCGTATTGAAGCAATAATCGGACTTTCCTACAGAAAAGATAAAAGGGTTTTATCTGTTTTATGCGATGAGTTAAAAAAAAATACTGTTTATGATGATATCATTGAAGCTGCGGGTGAATTAGGTGATAAAACGCTGCTTCCTGTTTTAGATACTATGTTGTACAAGTTTGATGACAATGAAATTATAACTTCCGCTATTGATAAGCTGAAGCGTTCATAGCGTGAGTTGCCTATGCACAGTGGGGGATTCCCGCCGGCACGGTGCAGATGCTCGACCGGCTGGAAAGTGAAATCCTGGCTGACCGGGTGAGTGAGGAAAGCCGCCGCTGGCTGGCAT
>NZ_JAVUPQ010000244.1:0-1806 GCF_032029835.1 Escherichia sp. AM3
GCATCATTCAGACACTGGGTGATGAATTGCTACAAAAAGCTGAGAAGAAAAAAAACATTGTCTGGCGTTATGAAAATTTTTCACTGGAGTGGCAGTCCGCCATTACGCAGGCCATCAACTTGATCGGCGAACACAAACCCTCAGTCCCGGCCCGCACAATGGCGGCACTAGCCTGTATCGCGCAAAATGACAACCAACAGTTGCTCGACGAAATCGTCCAACAAGAGGGGCTGGAATATGCGACTGAGGTGGTGATTGCACGCCAGTTTATTGCACGGTGTTATGAGAGTGATCCTCTGGTAGTCACATTGCAGTATCAGAACGAGGACTATGGCTATGGTTATCGCTCAGAAACCTATAACGAATTCGATCTCCGACTGCGTAAACACCTCTCTCTGGCAGAGGAAAGCTGCTGGCAGCGTTGCGCCGACAAACTCATTGCCGCACTGCCAGGAATAACCAAAGTTCGCCGCCCTTTTATTGCGCTGATCCTCCCCGAAAAACCAGAAATCGCCAATGAGTTGGTAAGCCTTGAATGCCCGCGGACTCATTTTCATTCTAAGGAGTGGTTAAAAGTTGTTGCTACTGACCCCAAAGCGGTGAGAAAACTCGAACGCTACTGGAGCCAGGATATATTTAGCGATCGAGAAGCCAGCTACATGTCGCATGAAAACCACTTCGGCTACGCGGCCTGCGCCGCCCTTTTGCGCGAACAAGGACTGGCAGCCGTTCCGCGCCTCGCGATATATGCCCATAAAGAAGATTGCGGCAGTCTGCTGGTACAAATTAACCATCCGCAAGTCATCCGCACCTTGCTGTTAGTTGCTGATAAAAACAAACCCAGCCTGCAACGTGTGGCTAAATACAGTAAAAACTTCCCCCATGCGACACTCGCCGCACTGGCAGAACTGCTGGCGTTAAAAGAACCACCAGCCCGCCCAGGTTATCCAATCATCGAAGACAAAAAGCTGCCTGCACAGCAAAAAGCTCGAGATGAATACTGGCGTACGCTGTTACAAACGCTGATAGCATCGCAGCCACAACTGGCAGAAAGGGTGATGCCGTGGTTAAGTACTCAAGCCCAGTCAGTGGTGAAGCGTTATTTATCGGCATCGCCAAAACCGGTTATTGATAGCACCGATAACAGCGGTCTGCCTGAAATGCTCGTTTCACCACCGTGGCGTAGTAAGAAAAAAATGACAGCTCCACGTCTTGATTTGGCACCGCTCGAATTAACTCCGCAAGTTTACGGGCAACCAGGCGAACAAGAGAGGCTTGCCGCCACTGAGTCTGCCCGTTATTTCAGCACGGAATCTCTTGCGGAACGCATGGAACAAAAAAGTGGACGAGTTGTATTACAGGAACTGGGTTTTGGGGATGATGTATGGCTGTTTCTGAATTATATACTCCCCGGAAAACTGGATGCTGCACGCAATTCACTCATTGTTCAGTGGCATTACTACCAGGGGCGGGTTGAAGAGATCCTGAATGGCTGGAACTCCCCGGAAGCACAATTAGCAGAACAGGCGCTCCGCAGCGGTCACATAGAAGCGTTAATTAACATATGGGAAAATGACAACTACTCACGTTATCGTCCGGAAAAGAGTGTCTGGAACCTGTATTTATTGGCACAGTTGCCGCGTGAGATGGCTTTGACCTTCTGGCTGCGTATCAATGAGAAAAAGCATCTGTTCGCGGGTGAGGACTATTTTCTCAGTATCCTCGGATTGGATGCGCTACCAGGTCTGCTGTTGGCTTTTTCACATCGTCCAAAAGAAACATTTCCGTTAATTTTAAATTTTGGCG
>NZ_JAVUPQ010000245.1:0-1803 GCF_032029835.1 Escherichia sp. AM3
CGTTTACCCAGCATCAGCATCTGGCGACCGACCACCGGACCAACCTGATTAAGCACACGTTCAATGCCCATCCAGCCAGGCACCATGCCGAGCATCACTTCCGGGTTAGAGAATTTCGCGCCGGGGCGGGCAATACGAATATCGCAGCACAAGGCCAGTTCAATACCACCGCCGATGGTATGACCGTTGAGATTCGCAACGGTTAATTGGGGTAAGTTTCGCAGGCGATTAAAAACGTCATTACCGCGTTTAATCCATTTTCTGCCCATATCTAATGGCGAATAGGCCGACCACGATTTAATATCGCCGCCCGCACAAAAGAATTTATCGCCGGTTGCCGTTAATTCGACTAATCGTAATGTGGTGTCGTTTTCAATTTCATTTAAATAATGGTCGAGAGATTCGATCATCTCTTCGTTAATAGCATGACATTTATCTTCACGGTTCAATGTCAGGCGGCAGGAAGCCGCCGCTCTGCTGAACAGAACGGGTTGGTCACTCATGATCATTCCTTAACAATAATGCGCGATGCGATCGACGCTAATATCCAGCGTGCTGTTAATATCTTTTTGCCACCAGTACGGCGAGAATATTTCCAGTTCAATAGCGCCATTAAATCCGGCGTTTTCAACCAGCCGACGAATTGACGGAATATTGATGACGCCATCTCCCGGCATACCACGGTCATTGACCAGATCAGTGGTCGGCACTAACCAGTCGGAAACATGAAACGCGAGGATGCGTTTTCCGGCACGCAGGATCTGACTGGCGAGATCCGGATCCCACCAGACGTGATAAACATCCACCGCCACGCCGAGGCCAAACTCACCATCGGGATCGAGTTCATCACACCAGTCCAGCGCCTGGCGTAACGTGCACAGGCAAGAGCGATCGGCAGCTGTCATCGGGTGCAGTGGCTCCAGCGCAATTGGCACGCCGACATCTTTCGAATGTGGCAGCAACTGGCGAATCCCTTGTTTCACTTGTTCTCGCGCTTCATATAGATCTTTAGTGCCCGTTGGCAGACCGCCAACCACCTGCATATAACAGGCGGCGTTAAGCACCGCTGCGTCGTCCAGCGCCCGGCGGTTATCATCAATCGCCAGTTTGCGTTCCGCCAGTGTCGGCGCGGTGTAGTAAGTGCTACGGCACAAACCGGAAACGCTCATGTTACTGGCGGCAAGCTGGTGGGCGATTTGCTGGAGATCTTCACCTTGCAACTCCCTGCGCCAGGGAGCAATCGCGCCAATACCACGCGCGGCGCAGGCATCAATAATGGCGGGTAGCGGCGTTTTATAGCCCAGTGTTGCGGTATTGATACTGAATAAATCCGGGCGTTGTAACAGATCTCTCATGATTCAGCCTCAGAAGCGCGGCATACTTAAGCCGCCGTCGATGGCGACCGCCTGACCACAGGTGTAAATCAGTTTACCTTCCGCCATCGCGCGGACAGTGGAAGCAATATCAGCCGGATAACCCCAACGTCCCCACGGCACCAGACCTTTGGCAATCAGTTCGTCGTAATAAGCCGTTGCCGGAATAGTCATATCAGTTTTGATGAGACCTGGGCGCACTTCATAAACGCCAATTTGTTCATTACAAAGGCGAGCTGCAAATAGACGAGCAGCGGCAGAAACGGCGGTTTTGGCAATGGTGTATTCGCCGCGATTCATCGCCAGCATGATGGCGTTGATGGAACTGACGAAAATAATCGAGCGGTGCGGCAGTTCCGCTTCCGGTTTCGGCTGTGCCAGTAAACGCTTACTGAATGCCTGAGCAAGGAAGAACGGCGCGCGGGTGTTA
>NZ_JAVUPQ010000246.1:0-1796 GCF_032029835.1 Escherichia sp. AM3
TAATCGTCCCAGGTGAACTCCAGCCCAATTTCTTTATTGACGCTGATTTCCGGATCGAGATCTTTATTACCGATCAGGTAGCACCCGCCTGATGTAATATCTTTTGGACAGCCATTGCCTTTCGAGTAGAGCAGATAGCCTTCACTGGATTGATACAGGTTTGGGGCTTTAAAGGTTCGGGCAACCCCTGCTTTGACTTTGAAATAATCGCCCAATTCCTGCGAAAGATTCAGACTGGGGCTGAAGTTCCCGCCGGAGTCGCTGAGATAATCAAAGCGCAGGCCGGGAATGATATTCGTGCCGGGAACCGGCTCAATGTTATCTTCAATATACAGCGCACTGATTTGAGAATGATTTTTACTGCTGCGATCCGCAGCAGAGCCAGAAATACCGCTGATATCACTGTCATTCACCGTCAGGCTGGTAGAGGAAGGATCATCGAGCTTATCGCGGTTCCACTCTGCACCAACGGTCAGCGTTTGATCAACCATCACATTCAAAGGAATATTAAGCTCGCCGCTGGTTCGCCAGGAACTCAGGCGATTGGTCGTAAACTTTTCACCCGCTAAAATACGCCCTTCACCACCGCCGGATAATCCTTCATTCATGCGGGTATTATTGGTTTTCTCGTAATAAACACCAAAGCGACTTTGTCCCCAGTCCCAGATACCATTATGCGTAATGCCATAATTCTGTCGGTACAGGCGGTTCGTCTCTTTGCCGGATTTTGCCAGGCTTTCGGTAACTGCACTGGAAGAACTGTTTTGCGTATCGCCCGCATAGATATTCCCCTGGCGGCTATATCCGGCTTCGAAATCGAGAATCTGCTGCGGATTTAATTTCCACGAGACAACGCCGTTAATATCTTTGTTACGTACCCCTTCATGCCCGGCTGCGTTTTTCGTACCGACCGGAGAATTAATATCCCAACTGTCAGCATCCGTTTTATTCAGGTTACCATACAAACGCGTGGTAAGAGCATTACCAGCCAGAGGCCCACTAAGGCTGAAATTGGCGCGACGCGTAGCGCCCTCATCGCTACTTTCCGGCTGATTGGTGTATAACGACAGCGAACCGTGCCAGTCGTTGGTGGGACGTTTGGTAATGATGTTCACCACCCCCCCGGCTGCCCCCGAACCGTAGCGCGCCGCCGCAGGGCCGCGGATCACTTCAATACGCTCAACCTGTTCCGGTGGCACCCAGTTGGTGTCACCGCGGGTATCACGCTCTCCACGCCAGCTATAACGCACGGAGTTACGTGACGTCACCGGTACACCATCAATTAAAATTAAGGTGTTTTCCGGCCCCATACCACGAATATCGATCTGGCGGTTGTTACCGCGTGTGCCCGAGGCGCTATTGCCGGTAAGATTGACGCCAGGCATTTTACGAATAATATCTGAAAGGTCGTTTACCGGAGGGGTCTTTTTAATATCCTCGCTGGTAATAACCGACACGCCCGGCTGCTGTTTTAATACCTGCTCAGCGGTGGCTTCCACCACCAGAGTCTCGTCATTATCATCGTCGGAGGATTTGGCTACTGATACCTGGCTATTCAACCCAACCAGGAGCACAGTTAGCGACCAGAGGATTTTGTTAATTCTCATACCTATTCCCTAATAAATGCCTAACTTAAAATGTTTGATCGTTAAGCTCACATCCTTGCCAGATATTTCTTACTGCCATTATTGTTTTTATATAAGAATGATAATTAATATCATTTAGTAAAAGAAAAAGCAATCCCTCACAAGATACATATATTGATTTTTCATAAATATCAAATTGATATATAACAT
>NZ_JAVUPQ010000247.1:0-1795 GCF_032029835.1 Escherichia sp. AM3
GAGTAGTCTCTCGTTTCATGGGACCGCTACCACGGAAAGGCAACATGAAACAGAAAATTACGGATTACCTGGACGAAATCTACGGTGGAACATTTACCGCAACTCATTTACAGAAACTTGTAACGCGTCTTGAGAGTGCGAAACGATTAATTACACAGCGACGTAAAAAACACTGGGATGAAAGTGATGTCGTGTTAATTACCTATGCCGATCAATTTCACAGCAATGATTTAAAACCATTACCCACATTTAATCAGTTTTACCATCAATGGCTGCAAAGCATTTTTTCACATGTTCATTTGTTGCCGTTTTATCCATGGTCATCTGATGATGGCTTTTCTGTAATTGATTATCATCAGGTCGCCAGTGAAGCGGGGGAGTGGCAGGATATTCAGCAACTCGGTGAATGCAGTCATTTAATGTTTGATTTTGTCTGCAACCATATGTCGGCAAAAAGTGAATGGTTTAAAAACTATTTACAACAGCATCCAGGTTTTGAAGATTTTTTTATTGCCGTTGACCCGCAAACCGATCTCAGCGCCGTCACTCGCCCGCGTGCGTTACCGTTATTAACGCCATTCCAGATGCGCGATCATTCAACGCGCCATTTATGGACCACCTTTAGTGACGATCAAATTGACCTGAATTACCGTAGCCCTGAAGTGTTGCTGGCGATGGTGGATGTTTTACTCTGTTACCTTGCGAAAGGTGCTGAGTATGTCCGCCTGGATGCCGTTGGCTTTATGTGGAAAGAGCCGGGAACAAGCTGCATCCATCTGGAAAAAACACATCTGATTATCAAACTGTTACGGTCGATTATTGATAACGTTGCGCCAGGTACAGTGATCATTACCGAGACCAATGTTCCGCATAAAGACAACATTGCTTACTTTGGCGCAGGCGATGACGAAGCACATATGGTGTACCAGTTCTCGCTGCCGCCACTGGTGCTGCATGCGGTGCAAAAACAGAACGTTGAGGCGCTTTGTGCGTGGGCGCAAAACCTGACACTACCTTCCAGCAACACCACCTGGTTTAACTTCCTCGCCTCTCACGATGGCATCGGGCTAAACCCGCTACGGGGCTTGTTGCCTGAAAGCGAAATATTAGAGCTGGTCGAGGCGTTACAGCAGGAAGGTGCATTAGTAAACTGGAAAAATAATCCCGACGGTACACGCAGTCCGTATGAAATAAATGTGACCTATATGGATGCGTTAAGCCGCCGTGAGAGTAGCGATGAAGAACGTTGCGCCAGGTTTATCCTTGCCCATGCGATTTTGTTAAGTTTCCCCGGTGTGCCAGCGATATATATTCAAAGTATTCTTGGCTCGCGTAATGATTACGCAGGTGTCGAAAAACTCGGATATAACCGTGCGATTAACCGTAAAAAATATCACAGTAAAGAGATAACCCGAGAACTGAACGATGAAGCTACATTAAGGCATGCGGTATATCATGAGTTGTCGCGTTTAATTACACTTCGTCGCAGCCATAACGAGTTTCATCCGGATAATAATTTTACCATTGATACGATTAATTCATCCGTAATGCGTATTCAAAGAAGTAACGCTGATGGTAATTGTCTGACTGGATTGTTTAATGTCAGTAAAAATATTCAGCATGTAAATATTACTAATCTGCATGGTCGGGATCTGATTAGTGAAGTTGATATATTGGGTAATGAAATAACGCTGCGCCCCTGGCAGGTTATGTGGATTAAATAAAAAGGAACATCTCATGATTAAATCAAAAATCGTGCTGTTATCAGCACTGGTTTCATGCGCCCTGATTTCAG
>NZ_JAVUPQ010000248.1:0-1787 GCF_032029835.1 Escherichia sp. AM3
TTGCGGATAGTGCGTTCGTCCACATCCAGGCGGTTGGCCAGCTGGATGTCAGTCAGGGGGATAAGGCCCCTGACCAGCAGGATTTCGTGGGCCGTGGGTATCTGCCAGTCTTCTCCGCTGACCAGCGTATAGCCATTAAATTGTTTAGCCTCAATCAGCTCGCGGAAATCATTTTCGTTAACGGCTTTCATTAGGTGACCGTCTGCGCAGGCTGCCATTTAACAGGATTTTCCGGCGTATAATAATAGTCATGATCCTGCTGCTGCTTATCCAGATATTCATTAAGTTTGCTCAACTCATAGGCTGAATAAAATGTGCTGGATGTACCCACATTATACATATCAATAGTTGTCATCACATTGTCAATGTAATCAAACGAAACATTATAAAAATTAAGACTCCGGTCGTGGCAACATTTCAGCCGCTCGGGACGAGGAGAGAAGACATCTATGCGGGGTCTGAAATGTAATGCAGTGCCAGTAATGAAGCACAGGGTTATGTTATGAGATAGCGGAAGATAAATTCTGTTTTCATCTTTATAAATGCAAAAAACATTAGGTGCTATTGCGAATGCAGGTCTCGGTTCAGTGCTGTCGAAATCATGACCTGTATGAATGACCTCAATGGTATGGATACCGGTAAAAATATTATTCCTTAATTTGTTGATTTTATCGTAAAGGGTCGGTTTATTCAGGGTGGATAAAAGGCCAAATAACACAAAAAGTGCTCTGCATTTATTCTCATCGGAAGAGGCTGAGTTTGCAACACGCAGTATTTTACGATAGAAATGATCATCCATTAACTCTGGGTTACTGTGGGGCAACTGATTTATAGAATGGATGTATTCGGATAAATGGTCCTGTATATCGGCATGGAACTGTTCAAGCATTTCTTGCTTATACGGATTTTTATTTTGCGGATTGTGCAGATTTAGCATTAACTGCATCACCGCGAAGCTGGTGAGCTTCTCTACCGGGAAATCATCGGGATGTGTGTGACGAAGGCGTGAGAAATTGTGCTCATGAATGATATCGTTCACGATCCCAGCGAGCAGGCGCTCGTAGACACCCAGTTCGTCTTCAATATCGAAAGGTTGTCCTGTCTCAGCATCAATAAGACGAAAGCAGTTTTTCGATACTGCCACACTGGATATAGGCAGAGGTTGCGTGTGGAGAACATTTTCTTTTTCGGGCGTCATGTACACGGTATGACACCATACCCGCTGCTTTTCCTTTGCATACAGGGCTGTGTCATCGCTGCGAAAGTTGCGTAACACCCACTGTGAAAGCACATGCTGATTTTTTGTGTAATCCATAACGTTTTCTCTCTGATTAAACGAGCCGACCGGTTCAGAAATCAAATTCTATTGCTTCATCATGACCTGCAAGCCTGACCGGGTCGGGCACATGTTTACGGCGAACGATTTTTTCTGGATAACTGAGAAAATGCTTATCAAAAACCCGGATAAGCGCGTCATTCCTGGTCGCCTTTATTCTGGCACAAACTTCATGCGGCTCCATGACGGTTATATTATAACGCTGATTAGTTAAGTTATTTTCTTGGAATTTACGAAGCGACTCTCTGGAATCATCGCAGAGCTTTCCTGTAGTCCATAACTGAACATTAATTTCAGCGTTGGGGTAGTCCCTTTTGGCATAGCTGAAGAATACCGGAACCTGCTTACCAATCCATTTTTTTACATCTTCATGTCTCACCGTCGAATAGGGTTTATAACCCTTGCACTCAATGAAGGTAATTTTCGCATGCCCATTCAAACTGAGTACATC
>NZ_JAVUPQ010000249.1:0-1786 GCF_032029835.1 Escherichia sp. AM3
TTTAAACACACTCATCAACGGCGCTATGAATGGTGGAAAAATAAAGCCAGAAGTATTGGGATAGACCCTGACACTGAAAAAGCATGGATTAGTAAAACAGCTAAACTAATTCATCCACTTGGAGTTAAACCATGCAAGAAATGCGGTAAAGAAATGGAATTATCTTACTCCTACCCAAATGAGCATTTCTTTTCTCGGGTTAGGAAACTTAATTATATAGATGAGACTTTTGAGCTATCTCAAAATGAACACATAGTTGATTTGTTGACTCGTTTAGATGATAGATTTGGTGAAAGAATATATTTAGATTTACCACATTTATTTTCTACAAAATCCATCACGATTCCAGATATTTCAAGCAATCTCGAAGCATGGATTGAGTATCTAAAAGAACAATACATACCTCAAGAATCACGTATGCTTAGCCCTGGAGCCATGGCAAATCCTCCAGATCGTTTTGATGGATTTCATTCATTTAACCGCTGTTGTCGCTCTATTGCTGATAAAGGAAGGACCAAAGAAAATCTTAAATCTTATGTTACTGACAGAAGAGTTTTCGAATATTGGGTGGATGGTGATTGGGTAGCTGCAGACAGGCTAATGGGCCAAGTTAGAACAAATAATATATTTATTAACGAGGAATGTTTGAATGCCGGAAATGGTGGTTTACATCCAACTCCTTGCCAAGCAGATCACATTGGCCCAATCTCACTAGGGTTTTCCCATCGCCCACAATTTCAACTACTTTGCAAATCATGTAATAGTGCCAAAAACAATCGTATGTATTTAAGTGATATAATCTCTTTATTAGAAGCTGAGAATGAAGGTCATACGGTTATTTCATGGTTCGCAGAAGAAGTATGGAATCGACTAAAACACTCTGTAGATGATAGTGAAAAAGCCTTAAGACTAAGTAAAATACTACGTGATAATAGACATACATATATGAATCTTCTTAAAAAAATAATGGATGAAGGTTATTATACTTTCCTTGCAAGTCTTTTACATCTTGAGGTAGCCAATTATAACCCAATATTTGAGGGATTATGCATTTCAAATCATTTAACTCATTATAAATCATTAAAAAAAATAAAACGTGAATCAAAATATGCTGCTGTGCAAAAAACAAGACGAATCAGAATAGCATTTACTTCATTGAATGATTATCATAGAAAAGAAAATCGGAACGCATTTATTGTATCAAATGAATTATCTGAGAAGTTTTTCTCTGAAGCTATGGATAATTTAAAATCATTAAGTGAAATTACATCTTGCTTAGATGAAAAAATATCCGGAATAATATCTGAGAATTCAGATTCAAAAAATGAATTTCGAACAATCATTACAGATCTACGAGAAATAGTGACAAACAATAAAGAAAAATTCAACTTGATATTAAAATATCTAATATCAGGGATGAGCGAAATAGGAAAAGAACTGGAATCATATTGGGAAAATGATCGTTATGTTCGCTCAATCCCAGAAGAATTTATAGAGTAAGACATAGCCCTCTTATAAAGAGGGCTTTATATTCCTTTCATAATATTCTGAAGGAGTAATATTACCTCTCATGAATAATTGATAGTCATTTTCGGGGTGATGGATATAATATTTACCACTTCCATCTTCACCATGTTGCAAAGGAGGCAGATCAGATAATGCATCCTTTACAGATACCCAAGATTCCTTATCTTCTGTTAATTTTTGTGGAGGTTCAATTGAAAATAAAGGGTCGTTTGAACCAACCAATATAACCCTTTTTCGGCGCTGAGGGATTGCATAATGT
>NZ_JAVUPQ010000250.1:0-1784 GCF_032029835.1 Escherichia sp. AM3
CGACAACAGACCGCTGTGTCGTGCTTTGTGAACCGGGCGGAACGCCGGTATACGGTAATACCGGTGATCTCGAGGCCCGTCTGCAGAAGAACGGGAGTGTTCGTTTCCGTGACCGTCGGACGGGAGAGTTTGTCTGTACGGATTATGGTGACAGGGTTGTTTTCCGTAATCACCATGACCGCAATGCGCTGGCAGATAAACTGGATTTGATTGCACCGGTATTATTCGGGCGTGATCCACGCATGGGTTTTGAACCAGAAGGAAACGACAAACAATTTAACCAGGTCTTTGCTGAAATGGTTGCCTGGCATAATGTGACAGGCCGTACCGGTCACGAAGACTACAGGATTACGCGACCGGACGTGGATCATCACCGTGAAGGAAGTGAACGCTACTACCGCGATTATATCGCGGCGAACAGCAATGATGATGCGTCACTGCCTCCGCCGGAGCAGGATAAACTCTGGGAACCGCCTTCTCCGATGAGATGACAGATGAAGCTTTATTAGTTTCGTTATAGAATGAAAAAATCACCAATATTAAATATGGATGTGGTGGTAAAAATAAATATGTTAGGCAATGTTAAGTAACTCTATTGACGGAATCATGTTTTATGAGCACTAATCTTGCTTTTCGTTATGCAAGTGTTGAAACTTTTTTTAAAATGATTGAAAACCAAGAATTATGGTTTACCGATCTTCGGAATATGAATGATCCGGAAGAATACTCGGCTGGCTATGAAATAGTCAAGAGAATAATAAATGAGGAATTTCCAGATTGCATTAGACTATTAGAAGAAGTATCACCTAATAAGATAGACGAAAATTTCAAGATATTAATTTGTTGTTTCTGTTCTGATGGAGATCGTTCCAACATGTGGAGCGAGTATGGTGATAATGGCAAAGGCGTTGCTATTGGTTATGATGAGAATATTATAACCCAATATCATATTCTTGCCCGGTTTGAAGAACGTTTTCAACCTATTAGTGGTAGAGTTGTTTTTCATCCTGTTATCTATTCAGAAGAACTGTTTCGAGAATATGTAAGAGAAGCATTGCATGATTATATTAATCGCTCAAGTTTAAATATTAAATGTGCACGTGGCATACTTCATGCAAGTCTTATCAGACTATGTTCATTATATAAGAGAGAGAGTTTTGAATGTGAAAATGAGGTCCGAGGACTTATTGAAGTAGATGAACATACATCCCCACCATACAAACTTGAAAAACGTAGTACTGATTACGGAATTGCGTATTATACTAAGGTGAAATTTACCTGTAACAATATTACGGCAATTAGAGAGATTGTGTTGGGGCCTTTATTTGAACAATCTGATGAACAGCTTCGGTTAAAATTAGATGATCTAGGGTTAAAGAATATAAAAATTAGACGTTCCATATGTACCTACAATGATGCGGTTAATCTGTAATCTGAATGCTGGTATCTAGTACCAGCATTTTTAAATAGGTTTTTTGCGGGAAGACCGAAGTATGGTCACAGTTCAGTACATTCCGTCCCAGTCCGGACGGTTGGTTTTTTTATGATGAAACCCGTTTACAGGACGCCCTGTCGGGTGGTTATTGTCCTGTGGAAGCGTTAACAGGTTTATACTGGCTCTTTCTGCTCTCACTGATATCTGATTTTCCTCATTTGTTTCAGGTAGTTCTGGTCTGTTCAGCGTGATATAGCGAATTCGTCGCTCTTCCCGGGTGGTCGTTTTAAGCGTATTCACCGCTGTTTCCCATAAGGCACTTTCACGTGCGTTGATATCCGTGTCGTAC
>NZ_JAVUPQ010000251.1:0-1772 GCF_032029835.1 Escherichia sp. AM3
GCCGTATATGGCTTTCCGTCCAATTATCAAGCACCCACGCCTGATGGAAAGTAGCCTGTTTACGCCGATGGAGGATGCATGAGTCAGCTTGATGACACCATCCTTGATGCGCTGACGCACGTTACTTTCCCAAAGGGTTTTGCACAGGCAGAGCCCGCATGGGTTGTCACGGTAGACGGTGTTGATTACCCACTCTGGCAAACAGATGCCCTGGTAGTCGGCAGTGGTGCAGCCGGGCTGCGTGCAGCTGTGGAACTTAAACGCCGCCAGCAAAATGTGCTGATCGCCACCGCCGGGTTATATATGGGGACGTCGGCATGTTCTGGTTCCGATAAACAGACACTGTTTACCGCCGCTACCGCGGGCAACGGCGACAACTTCACCAAACTGGCAGAGGCACTGGCGAGCGGTGGGGCGATGGATCACGACACCGCTTATGTCGAAGCGGTAGGTTCTCTGCACACTCTTGGCGGGTTGCAATATCTTGGTCTGGAATTACCGGAAGATCGCTATGGCGCGATTCTTCGTTATCAAACCGACCATGACGAAGCCGGGCGTGCAACCTCGTGTGGGCCGCGTACCTCAAGGTTAATGGTGAAAGTGCTGTTGGAAGAAGTACAGCGCCTCGCCATTCCAGTGTTGACCAGTGCAACAGTGATTAAACTGCTGCATCAGCGTGACGAAAACGGCGAAGACCGTGTTGCGGGGGCAATCCTCGCGACCGGTCATCGCGCCCATAACCCTTGGGGGCTGGCAATTGTGACTGCGCCCAATGTGGTACTGGCAACAGGAGGGCCTGGCGAGCTTTATCGCGACAGTGTGTACCCACACAAATGTTTTGGCTCGCTGGGGCTGGCGCTGGAGGAAGGCCTGACGCTAACCAATCTGACCGAAAGCCAGTTTGGTATAGGCACGCCGCGTAGCACGTTTCCGTGGAATTTATCCGGCACCTATGTACAGGTGATCCCGTATATCTATTCCGTGGATGCTGAGGGTAACGAGTATAACTTCCTCGCGGATTACTATCGCACCACCCAGGAGCTGGCTTCAAACATTTTCCGTAAAGGCTATCAGTGGCCGTTCCACGCCACTCGGGTGATGGATTTTGGCTCCAGCTTGTTAGATATGGCAGTAGCGCAAGAGCAGCAATCAGGGCGTCAGGTATTTATGGATTTCAATCGCAATCCTGAAGCGGTGCCGGGTGACCTGCCGTTCTCATTAGATCGACTGGACGACGACGTTCGCGCGTATCTGGAAAATAACGACGCTCTGGCACCATCGCCCATCGAACGGCTGCAACGAATGAATCCGCTGTCTATCTCGCTGTATAAGATGCACGGTTACGATCTCACCACACAGCCTTTGCAGTTTGCCATGAATAATCAGCATATGAATGGCGGCATTGAAGTGGATATCTGGGGACAAACCTCCCTGCCCGGCTGTTTCGCCGTGGGGGAAGTTGCTGGCACACACGGCGTCACTCGCCCTGGTGGTGCAGCATTGAATGCCGGGCAGGTTTTTGCTGTTCGTCTGGCACGTTTTATTGGTTGCACGCAAAAGCGGAATATTGATGGAGATATAGCACAGCTGGTAGCTCCTACACTGGCTTCTATAAGAGAGATCATTACTCAGGCGCACGATAACGGGACCGGGATGCCGTTGTCGGTTGTGAGAGAAAAAATTCAGGCACGAATGTCTGACCATGCGGGATTTATTTGCCATGCCGATAAAGTCCGACGCGCCACTCGCGATGCCCTGCTATTGAGCGAATT
>NZ_JAVUPQ010000252.1:0-1767 GCF_032029835.1 Escherichia sp. AM3
GGTCAGCACATTCCAGCGTCATGGGCATACGAAGAGGGCAGCGCCATCGCTGCAGACTAAATACCAGCATTGTTATCAGTGTGAACAACAGACATGCCGGTAATGCAAGTGGCCAGATAAAACTGGCCACAAGACTTGCCACCAGGCAAAAGCCATAGATATTGAGACTCTGGAGTGCATTCCAGACAGGATTTCCCCAGGCTGTACGGTGTAAAAGCTCGGGGTTAACGCGATGTTCACTCATGGCCAGACTCGCTGTCGGTGGTTTTCAGGAATAAATTAAGCGTGCCAGTTTCCTGCAGAATTCCTGTAGGCAGATGCCAGCCGGTGTCGGACAGCACCCATGGGGTACCGGCAAATCCGAACTTACGGAAGGCGACATTGTTAACATCAATCGCAGCTCTGGCTGCTTTCAGGCATGTTTCATCTGCAGGCGTTGTTTCTTCTGATGGCGTCATCATTCCGTTATCTGCGGAATACAGTCGGTGCCAGCCGGCAGCACGTTTCTGAGCATCTTTTTCACACAGCAGTGGTGCCACACGGTCGGTGGATTCCTCTCCACCAATAACTGAAACCGGGTAGATAACGACATTGAAGTCGCTGGCCAGGCGTTTTAAGGCCGGCTCCAGAAGTCTGCAGTTAGGACAGGCAGGATCGAGAAATGCGAACAGGGTTCGTTCATGACCGGATGACAGGTTGATGGTAAACATGCCCCGATCGGCGTTCCGCTTCAGAACAGTAGCCAGATTATGTCGCGCAGCTGCGGCTTCCGGATTTTTGCTTGTGATTGTTTTCTCCGGGACCTGGACGTCTTTTTTCGGGGGAACCGGGAGTTGAATGCCTTCATTTAATGGCACAGTGTGATTCAGGTGAGGGGGTAGCAGTCGTGGCTCACCTGCTGTCTGTACTGCTTCAGGCGTTGTATCATCCCAGAATACACGATCAACATAGCGGAACAGAGAGAAGCCAATCGTTGCCATTACGAACAGCACAACGCTGGCGATTATGCCACGGAACAAAGGTGTTCTGCTGAAGCGGCGTTCCATCAGATATTCAAGGCGCAGGCAGGAATCAATAGCTGTAAGTATCTGGTCAGCGTTATGCTCCTGTTGATCAATCAGGACGGTTTCTCTGTTACGGGTGCCCATGGCGTCAAAGGCTATATGAATCAGTTGATTATTTCGTGTTACCAGCCCTGACAGGGCATCCCGTGGAAGGACGGCAATAATTTCTGTCCTGCCATCCGGCCAGATTGCCTGCACGGAAATATGTTTTGCAATGCGTGTTGCAAAGTACTCGATTGTCATTTTCAGTTCTCCAGATAATCAGAATTCGTTGTCTGTAGCAGGTGTGCGGGGCAGGATGTCGTCGGTGAGGGACCAGTTGGTCAGGATGCGGCGTTTCCGGTCGCGATCTGGTTGTGGTTCATCCCAGATAAGACCGAGACTGAGCATATCCCGCCGTAAGCCTTCCACCGCTTCATCAACACAGGGTTCAGGGCAGGGAAGACCAAAACGCATGGCTTCGGCCTCTGCACGTGCAACGGCCACCACGCCAGCGCCTTCAATAAATCCTTTCGTGGTATTGGCGCGGTGTAATGCATAAAAGAGCGTCCTGTCCACGCCTTTCAGCCAAATCCAGTTGGGGGGCGTAAGTCGCAGGTCATGTGCATACAGCCAGACCAGCCCACTGCGGACGTAGCGATGTTGTTTCAGCCATTGCTGTGCTTCGTTGCTTTTAATCACTCTCTGGAAAGCTGATTTGGCC
>NZ_JAVUPQ010000253.1:0-1756 GCF_032029835.1 Escherichia sp. AM3
GTCCTGAATTTTGCATTTCTTGCAACAATCCCCACGTAGCAACAATTCTTAACTTTTTGTGATTGTCAGGCAATAATCCCTCTCTTCTGCCTTTGAGATCCGTTTTCTGCTAGTTACGGATCTTCCTCCCCCTCCGCACAGCGCCACACCCTGTAAGCACAACATGTAGTGCTGAATTCAGCTGCTCTTGACACTATATGTTGTGTCATCTCCCTGACCTGTGATGCGCCGCGCAGGGGCGGAAAACAGCGATATGATTATTTCCTCAGCGTGGTACACTTCCGGAAAGTTGTGATATTCAGGAAAGTCGGATCTGACGAAAACGGCTCTCCGGTAATTTAACGGCGTGGTTATGTGGCTGCTTATTATCAGCCTTGAAATGATGACGTCATGGTAAAATCATCCGTGTGACAGAAGCAGGGTTGTGCTGCGCGTCATCATTACTCTGCGTGACTATTGAACCGGATACTATTTTCGAGGCGAGGTATGGGTAAACCAACATTTAGATCATTTTACGATGTGGTCCGGGAGCTTGAGGATGTATATGGCCATAAAGAGCTATGGCTGTATTCAGGAGCGGCATACGCAACGCCAACAGAAATGATTAACGCCAGACATAACTGGAAATCGCCAAAAATCCTGAAACGTAACGGAAGAATGGTTGCAGAACGAATGGATAACTCGGACTCATGGCAACTGGTTGGTGACTACAAAAAACCGCTGTTCCAACATTGTGCTCCGCCCTGGCAATCCTGTCAGATAGATGACTATTTTAAAGGCTATTACATTATCGCCCCCTGAAGGTCAGAGGAGTAATTGATGGCGGGATTACATCATTGATGGCGAGGTTTAAATGGGAAGTATGAAAGAACTGCTGTTTGAAATGCAGGAGGAACGGCGTGACGAATGGATTGCGGAAAATTATCCGGATGCTGAGGAAGGAACTCCTGAATGGGATGCGGCAGCGCAGGAATACAGCTGGTTTCAGGACTGGATGGAAGAGGCGGCTGAGCAGCAATATTTTGAGGCTTCGCTTGCCAGTATTCCTGACCGCCTGCAGGATGCAAAGGCTGAACTGGATGAGTTAGAGAGCCTGATGCAGTTCAACCAACCCAGGATCGTAGAGCGGATGGCTTACGTTCATTGCGTGAGTGTACTGGACAGCTTTCTGATGTACAGCGCAAGAGCACTTCTTAGTCATCCCCCGCATTTACAGAAGTTCCTGCACGAGGCTGATTCGTTGGTTCCTAATAAGGAAGACAGAAGAAAATTACTTGCTTCCAAATGGGTCGAGCAGGAGCCGGATAAAGACACTCCTGAGAAGGTTTATACCTGGCGAGCTCAGTCTCTTGTAGCGAAGAAGACATTTCAGAGCCACAAAGTGATAGGTCGGTATTTTTCAAGGATGCTGACAACGCCACATGAGTGGCCATTGGAGGAGATTAAGGGTGTAATCAAGACCCGAAACGCACTGGTACACCGTAATGGAGTTACCGAATCTCTTGAACCCGTGTATATCAGTTCGGGGAGTGTGCAGAATGCTATCTGCACGGTACGAGCATTTATTACCGTGGCGGCTGAAACCCTTCTGCAGGAAGATGCACTATACAGGACGGATGATGGCATATTCTGAAATTACCGCAGCGACACCATCCATAAGCGTCTTCACTGAGGGATATGTCGATGACTTCGCTTCCCGCTAACTGTATACCAGTAAGCAACACATCATTACCTGTCGCCATAGACTACCCAGCAG
>NZ_JAVUPQ010000254.1:0-1756 GCF_032029835.1 Escherichia sp. AM3
CATCCAGGGCGTCTTCGGTAAGCAGTTCCTGGTCACGTTCATTACCTGACCATACCCGAGAGGTCTTCTCAACACTATCTCCCCGGAGCACCTCAAGGGTAAATTTCACGTCCCTACCACATACAGGCAAAGTAATAGCATTGCCACGAGCCATAGCTCCTACGCGCGCAATTAACGAATCCACCATCGGTGCAGCTGGTGCCGATGACGGAGTATCTTCAAGCGGTTGAGTCTTAATCGTATGTTTTGGAATGACAGGCGCACGCTTCATTATCTAATCTCCCAGCGTGGTTTAATCAAACGATCGAAAATTTCATTGCAGACAGGTTCCCAAATAGAAAGGGCATTTCTCCAGGCACCTGTTGAAGAGCGTTGATCAATAGCCTGTTCAAAAACAGTTCTCATCCGGATCTGACCTTTACCAACTTCATCCGTTTCACGCACAACATTTTTTAGGACCATGCTTCCCCAGGCGTCCCGAATTTGCTCCTCCATCCACGGGGACTGAGAACCATTACTATTACTGTATTTGGTAAGCAAAATACGTACATCAGGCTCGAATCCTTTAAGATCTACGTTTTTGAGCAGATCACGAAGCATATCGAAAAACTGCAGAGCGGAAGTGTAGTCGAACAACTCAGCAGGCGTGGGGACAATCAACACATCAGCAGCACATACAACATTAATCGTGCCGATACCTAGGTTAGGCGCGCTGTCAATGACAATGACATCATAGTCATGAGCGACGGTTTCAATGGCCAGTCGGAGCATCAGGTGTGGATCGGTGGGCAATTTACCTTCATCAAATTTGCCCATTAGCTCAGTTTCAATGCGGTGCAGAGCCAAACAGGAAGGAATAATGTCAAGCCCAGGCCAGCAAGTAGGCTTTATTGCATAAGTGACATCGTCCTTTTCCCCAAGATAGAAGGGAAGGAGAGTATCCTCTGCATGAATATGAAGATCTGGCACCCAGCCGTGATACATCGATGCTGTTCCCTGGGGGTCGTTACCTTCCACGAGCAGAACACGTAATCCCTTCAGAGCCAGATCCTGAGCAAGATGAACAGAAACAGAGGTTTTGTAAACGCCCCCTTTATGAGCAGCAACTCCAATCACCGGCGGAAATACGTCTTCAGCACGTCGTAGTCTCGTACCAAACACGTCACGCATATGATTAATTTGTTCAATTGTATAACCAACACGTTGCTCAACCCGTCCTCGTATTTCCATATCCGGGTGCGGTAGCCGGCCTGCTTTCTCGGCATCCCTGATAGCCTGAGAAGATACTCCAACTAAATCCGCTGCTTCACCTATTCTCCAGCGTCGGGTGATTTTCCTCGCTTCCGGGCTGTCATCATTAAACTGTGCAATGGCGATAGCCTTCGTCATTTCATGACCAGCGTTTATGCACTGGTTAAGTGTTTCCATGAGTCTCATTCTGAACATCCTTTAATCATTGCTTTGCATATTTTCATTTAATCTTGCATTTTATTGCAAAGCAACAACAAAATTGCAAAGTAGTCAAAAAACCGCAAAGTTGTTTAAAATGAGAGCAACACATCAAAAAAGGAAACAGGAAGAGCACATACCTCAGTCAATAATTATCACTAGTACTCGTAGCCGTCGTGTAACCGAGCGTAGCGAGCTAACTGGCGAGGACGCGCGCTAACTGTTCACACTCAGTATCCCTAGCACCAAAATAACTATCTGATGGTCAAGGCGGTAATGACTCCAACTTATTGATAGTGTTTTATGT
>NZ_JAVUPQ010000255.1:0-1751 GCF_032029835.1 Escherichia sp. AM3
CTAGGTAACAACAGGTTCCCGGTATTTCTGACTGGAGATACCGGGGGCTTAGCCTTTGCTTTAATCTGATGCATCACCTGCACAATACATATTCAGTATGTTTATTAATCAAGATGTCACCATAAGGAGCATCATATGTCACAACATGAACAGTTCTGTCAGGCTTGCGGAATGCCGATGTCGGCACCAGATGCACACAGTGCCAGTGATCAATATTGTGCGTACTGCAGCGACAGCAACGGCAATCTCAAACCCTGGGAAGAAGCGGTATCAGGTTTAGCCAGCTTCCTTGATTCCTGGCAAAAAGTCGGCCCGGAGGAAGCACATAAGCGTGCAAAACGTTATCTGACGGCAATGCCAGCCTGGGCTCATAAAGCGGAGAGTGATTTGAGCTGATTATCTATACTCCCTCTGAATCTATTCAGGAGATCCGATGTTTTCTTACATTATGCTGGGAACCAACGACCTGCCACGCGCCATTACATTCTAAGATCCGCTGATGGAGATGCTGGGGTATCCACGTGCAGGACGTAATGAAGAGGGAGCGTCCTGCAACAAAGTGGTGCGATAACAGTTACCGCGTTTTATTCATTCTCATTATTTCAACCATAATCACTGGTCTCTCTAGCCCGTAACTTTCACAAACGTTGAGCGCTTTTATTCCACTCGGCTCACATAATTTTTTATTTGTTCAGCTTTGCGCGTTTTCACGTGAACGTTCTCACAATTATTCGACCAGTCTGCGCCTATAAAACGCTCAACGAGTGATTGTTTTACGGTCTACGGAGATAGCTATGTCATTTTCTGTGCAGGAAACCCTGTTCTCGCTTTTGCAGCACAATGCGATTTCAGGACACGAAAACGCTGTCGCTGACGTCATGCTGTGCGAATTCAGGCGTCAGGCAAAAGAGGTCTGGCGAGACAGGCTTGGGAATGTCGTCGCGCGCTACGGTAGTGATAAACCCGATGCGCTGCGACTGATGATTTTTGCGCATATGGATGAAGTCGGTTTTATGGTGCGCAAAATAGAGCCTTCTGGATTTTTACGCTTTGAACGCGTAGGCGGTCCTGCGCAGGTCACTATGGCTGGATCCATCGTCACCCTCACCGGGGACAAAGGGCCAGTCATGGGGTGTATCGGCATTAAGTCCTACCACTTTGCCAAAGGCGACGAGCGCACGCAGTCACCTTCTGTCGACAAACTGTGGATTGATATTGGTGCCAAAGACAAAGACGACGCTATACGAATGGGCATTCAGGTCGGTACGCCTGTCACTCTGTATAACCCGCCGCAACTCCTGGCAAACGATCTGGTGTGCAGTAAAGCACTAGACGATCGTCTGGGCTGTACTGCCCTGCTCGGTGTAGCGGATGCTATCAGTACTACGGAGCTTGATATCGCCGTTTATCTGGTGGCTTCGGTACAGGAAGAATTTAATATCCGCGGCATTGTTCCCGTATTACGCCGTGTAAAACCTGACCTGGCGATTGGTATTGATATCACTCCATCGTGTGACACCCCTGATTTACACGATTATTCCGAGGTCAGGATTAATCAGGGCGTTGGGATCACCTGCCTGAACTACCATGGTCGGGGAACGCTGGCCGGATTAATCACGCCTCCTCGCCTGATACGGATGTTGGAACAGACGGCTCTTGAACACAACATTCCGGTGCAGCGAGAAGTGGCTCCCGGCGTGATAACAGAAACCGGTTATATCCAGGTTGAGCAGGATGGTATTCCCTGCGCC
>NZ_JAVUPQ010000256.1:0-1731 GCF_032029835.1 Escherichia sp. AM3
TCTCTCGATTCCTTGTCGCTATACCCAGTCTCCGGCGGAGGTTGCCAGCCTGCGTGATTTGACTGATTGCATCCGCCTATTGACCGCTCTGGCAGGTATGTCAGCAGCACATTTCCCCGTTGAGCCTGATTCAGGCACTACACAAGAGGCACATCCATTATGAAAAAGATCCTTGTGGCATGCGGTACCGGCATGTCGACTTCAACCATGATTGCACACAAGCTGCAAGAGTTCCTGACTGAACAGGGCATTTCAGCCACTACCGCCCAATGCTGTCTGAATGAGATCCCTCTTAACTGTAACGGTATGGACCTTATTGTAACCTCCATGCGAACCAACAGTGATTACGGCATCCCTACGCTTAATGGCGCCGCCCTGCTCACAGGGATCAACGACGACGCGTTAAAACAACAAATCAAGGCTCTGTTAACTCAATAAAAGGAGGCATTATGTTTGATTACATCCTGTCTCTCGGCGGTACCGTTTTCGTCCCTATCATCATGATCGTGATTGGCCTTATCTTCCGCATCCCCTGGCTGCAGGCGATTAAGGCAGGGGTAACGGTTGGGATTGGTTTTGTCGGTATGGGACTGGTGATCGTCATGGCGATCGACAGCCTCAGTCCCCCTATCAAAGTGATGATTGAGCGTTTCGGCCTGGCCCTGCATGTCTTTGACGTTGGCGCAGGCCCTGCCTCCGGCGTTGGTTATGCGACAGCCATTGGCGCCATGATTATCCCAGTTATTTTTCTTCTCAATGTCGCCATGCTGGTCACCCGTCTGACCAAAACGATGAACGTCGATATTTACAATTACTGGCACTACGCCATTACGGGTACGGTGGTCCAGCTTATGACCGGTAGCCTGATTTATGGTGTGCTGGGGGCAATCTGCCATGCGGCGCTATCGTTAAAAATGGCCGACTGGACGGCAAAACGGGTACAGAACATCGTCGGGCTGGAAGGTATTTCGATACCGCAAGGCTACGGTTCCAGTTCAGTACCGCTTTTCGTTCTACTTGATGCTATCTATGAAAAAATCCCTTTCATGAAGGGACGCAATATCGATGCTCAGGAGATCCAGAAACGCTACGGCATGGTCGGCGATCCGGTGATTATCGGCGTAGTGCTCGGTCTGATTTTTGGCCTGGCGGCTGGTGAAGGCTTTAAAGGTTGCGCCAGTCTGATGATTACCGTTGCGGCAATCATGGTGCTGTTCCCGCGCATGATCCGCCTGATTGTTGAGGGCCTGATGCCCATCTCCGACGGTGCAAGAAAGTTCTTCCAGAAATATTTCAAAGGACGTGAAGTGTATATCGGTCTGGATACTGCTGTGACGCTGGGGCATCCAACCACCATTGCTGTCGGTCTGCTACTGATACCCATTATGTTAATTCTGGCCAGCATTTTACCGGGCAACAAAGTGTTACCCCTCGCAGACCTGCCGGTAGCACCGTTCTTTATCTGTATGGCTACGGTTATCCACCGCGGAGACCTGGTCAGGACGTTGATAAGCGGGGTCATCGTGATGATTACCGTCCTGCTGATCGCCACCCAGTTCGCGCCTTACTTCACTGAAATGGCGCTCAAAGGCGGTTTCAGTTTTGCCGGTGAAAGTGCGCAAATCTCAGCGTTGTCCGTGGGCAATATGTTCGGTTGGTCGATTTCTGAATTGATGTCGCTTGGGATTATTGGCGTTGTCGTGGCGGTCGGTATTGTCGCCAGCGTCGTGC
>NZ_JAVUPQ010000257.1:0-1728 GCF_032029835.1 Escherichia sp. AM3
GAAGCGGGCGTAGTTCAATGGTAGAACGAGAGCTTCCCAAGCTCTATACGAGGGTTCGATTCCCTTCGCCCGCTCCAGAATCTCCCCAGGTAGAGAAGACTAAAAAAGTCTTCTCTGTCAGCAACTTAAACAGTTACCTATTTAATTTGCTTAGGAGTTCTACCATTGTGATCCGCCCTTAGTAACTGTCACGTTAAGTTACACGGTGAGATGACAGTATAACCTAACGTTGGCGGCAGTTGCACCTCTCACACCGCGATAGCACAACGTGAAGATAAAGCCCATCCTGGCATTGTAATGTCATCGACAGACTGAACACACGCATTTAAGCCCGATGTGCGGCCTTGTGGCTGCGTAAACAGGTTTATGGTGATATTGGTCCTTGCAAACCATATGCAAGCTCTATCAGCGTTTCAGCCACGCTCCCAACGGGTACACGGTTATCCTGATAAGGTGTGATCTTTCTGACAATCTGATGAAGTCGCTACGCTCCCGCTTGTTGCTGTATCACCAACGGGGCTTTATGGTTTCTATTGTCTATAATAATCTCACAATTCCCCTGCATGAGGTTGATATGACTGTTAGCTACAAGATTACTTATGAGCATAGAGACGGTGATCAAATTAGAATGGAAGAGGTTTTATTCCATTCAGAGCATGAACCAACAAAAGATGAAATTCATGATGCAGTAAGAAAAGATACTGTGAGATTTAATTCTCCATCTAATGGAGTAACGGCTGTTTCAGGGTTTAAAGTGATTTCGGTTGTCCCTGTTCCATGAATGGTTATAGAAGGGGCTGGAAGCCCCTAATTATTACTTCTTAATATCGCCAGTGCATTGATATTCGATAGTCACAAGTGTTTGCATACAACCAGATGAAGAAGGTTGTGAACATTGAGAAGTGAATCCACCAAAAGGCTCGGCTCCTGAATATCCCCAAGCGGCACAACGCGCTTTGGCTGCATTCATGCCTTGTTGTGGATCTACAACAGGGCTTTCAAACATACCGTAAGAATAACTCATCCTAACTGTGCCGTCTGATTTGCTTCCACCAGTTGGAACGAGTTGTTTTTTTGTTGCACATCCAGAAATAATCAATGTTGAAGCAAGTAACAGCATTAAACTTTTGCGCATGTAAATAATCCCAAGAGATAATGGTTATGTATTGATTTAAAGCGTTTTTAGATTAATGCATTAACTTAGCAAAATTAAGTCTTTTCTGATTGTTTGCAGAGTAAAAATGAGTTGCTTTCGAAATTATTTCGGATGTTTATTGTATTACGGTTTTTCAAACCGTCTAACTATTGTCGCTATTGAATGGGCAATAATAGCAAGAGGATTCATTTCGTCATTGGAGGCAACAAAAAGTCGGTAACTAATAGCCACAACGAATGCAGCAATAACGAGAAAGCGGATAGTGCTAAGATGTTTTGAAGATAAATGCATAACGCCCCCTAAATGAATGTGAGGGGGATTAAATCATGCAAATTTGTTGTGTGCAATACTGGTAATTTATCCTAATAGTCTACTATTCACCTCAATCTACGTCAACCAATATTTGATGTAGATTTAATTTTCTTTTAAAAACAATATGTTGTTATTTGTTGAATTTTGGGGTTAGGTTGTTTTTTGAACGTTTTCATCAAGTGTAAAGATACGTTTAGCCTTCATAGTGAGTTCAGTTACTGTCTTTTTCTCTGAAATCGGCGCAAACGTGATCATCGCTT
>NZ_JAVUPQ010000258.1:0-1714 GCF_032029835.1 Escherichia sp. AM3
GCCATACAGTCCTGTCGGCGGGAGTCCGCGGCGCTGGAGCGGCTTGACTGCTATGACCGCCTGCTGGCACCGCTGTCCCCGTCAGGGTTTGACGGGGCGCTGGTCAAAGCCGGTTTTGTGGGCGAGGCCTGGACCCGCGCCACAGAGCAGGAAAAACGCCGCGAGGGCAACACCACAGAACTGCTGGTGACGCAGGTGCCGGGGGAGCGCCCGACGGTGGTGATAACCACCCCGGCTATCGGTCATGTTCCGCCACGCCCGGTGCTGATGTTCAGTTGCGTGGACAATATCACCCGGATGCAGGTGGCGCTGATGCACCCTCTGGATGTCCATGATATCGCCGTCACTCTGAATGCCGACAACCGGGCATTGCGCAGCCACTGGTTTGTGCGCGAGAACGGCACCCTGCTGGAGTCCAGCCGGGGGTTATCCGGGATTGATGAAATTAAGCAACTGTTCGGCGCAAAAACGCTGACGGTGGATACCGGCGCAGACAATGCCGCCGGAAAGCTGACCTTTAACATTGACGGGCTGGCAAGGGCGATTGCTCCCCTGCGCGATGCCTGCCACTGGGCGGGAGAATAAAAATATGGCAATGGACTTACGCGATCCGAATGTCTGGATATCGCACCTGCTGGAAAACCTGCCGGAAGAGAAACTGGCATCGGCGCTGAAAGATGACAACCCGAACTGGGAGTATATCGACGGCGAAATCGTCAAGCTGGGATCGCTGGCCCACAGTCAACTGGATATCCCGGAACTCCAGCGCCGGGGGCTGGTCATTCTGGCTTCGGAGAGTAAGGATTTTCGTCTGCTGGCGCATCTGCTGAGAACCCTGCAACACGCCGGTGATCCTCATCTCGCATTGCGCCTGCTGGCGCTGTATGTGGAGCATTACTGGGCGGTGGCTGCGCCGCAGAATATGGCGCATAAAAAACGCTTTGCCAGCCAGGTCATTAAACGCTTTGAAACAGGTATTGAAGGTTTTTCACAGAACGCCGCCACAGAGCAGCGCGATGCGCTGTCAGGGGAACTGGCAAAACTGGCGCAATGCTGGCAGTCACATAACGCCCCGGAACTGGCACAGGCTACTGATGATCTTTTTGCCCTGTACCAGCGTGCGTTTAATCGTGCGGCACCGGCTCCTGTCCCCACTCCGGCGGCCTCCGGTAGTTCACCACAGACCACCGCCACGTCTGAAAGCGGCGTGACGCAACCCAGTGCTCCGGCTCCCCAAATCGTCATCGACAGTCACGACGACAAAGCCTGGCGCGACACGCTGTTAAAAGTGGCGGCCATTTTATGTGAACGCCAGCCGGATTCACCGCAGGGCTACCGTCTGCGCCGCCATGCGCTTTGGCAGAACATCACCAGTACGCCCCAGGCGGAAAGCGATGGCCGTACTCCACTGGCTGCGGTCTCCGCCGATATGGTGGCAGATTACCATGCTCAGCTCGGTAGTGCCGATATGGCGCTGTGGCAGCAGGTGGAGAAAAGCGTACTGCTGGCTCCTTACTGGCTGGATGGTCACTGCCTTTCTGCACAGACGGCGCTGCGTCTGGGTTACAAACAGGTGGCAGACGCCATCCGCGATGAGGTCATCCGCTTCCTTGAGCGTCTGCCCCAGCTTACCGGGTTGCTGTTTAATGACCACACACCGTTTATCAGTGAGCAGACGAAACAATGGCTGGCAGCTTCGCCCGACGCCAAAGTT
>NZ_JAVUPQ010000259.1:0-1708 GCF_032029835.1 Escherichia sp. AM3
TTGTTTACAAGAATTTTATCGATAGGTCTCAGCTGCGGATCATTACTGGCATTAACAATATAAAAAGCAATGAAAATGATAGCAAAAAGAAAAAAAAGCATTACATACTTAAACAGCTTACTGCTAAAGAAATGTTGTTTTGTAGAAATAATGTTATTTTCAATAATGCCTGGCAATGAATACTGCCAAACTTCATTTTTTCTTTTACAGCAAATTTGAGACCTAAAACTTCTATTTGCTGATTCAATGTTAACGTTCTATCTTCAGGTTCTTGTGCTGTTAATTCTCTGAATGTTACTACCAGATCAGGGTCGGTAGTAATTATTATCTCAAAACTACCTGTAAGCTCGCCATAAGGAACGACTATTGTGTTTTCTGGTAACTCAGAAAAAGCATCACTTCTTCCTAACGAAACATCATTACCAATGATAACAAGTAGACGCCCATTAAGTATTTCATACTCGCATCCATTCAATGGTCCGCTCAACAAACGAATGGCATAAGATTCCAATAAGTCTTGTGATAAGAATTTATCATTATTTTCCATGAATAGAACCCGCTAATTCCATAAGCTCTAGTTTAGAGTAGTGTAACAAGACGGAAATTTCATGACCAAAATATGATGACACAGAATAAAAAATTATAATTTCGAGGACTATTTTAAATGCCTCTATGCATAACTTTATTTACAATTTAAGGTATAAACCCTATTCCCCCAATGTTAAGCAAATATAACAATTACTCTTATTTTAACTTTTACACGTAATATTTACCCTAAATGATTTTAGAGTACAGGTTGGCATATGCAAGTCTTTTCCAGTGATGTCTACTTCACTGTAGTCACTAATGCATTATTAGCATCCCAAAAAGAATATTACAGCGATTTAGTTGCGTTGGTTGATCTTGGGCATTCATTCGTTGTTATTGATGAGCATCAACATCGAAATCTCAAACCAAATACAGAACCTGTAAACATCCTTTTAAGCAACAATTTCATCAGGATCAATAAGAATATTAGATTATCTGATTTAACGCATTTCCTGATTTCGAATCTTCATACACAAAATGTGTATTCCACACAAGAAGCACTTACCCATGATGATATAGATATCCTGCGGTTATGTGTTTCTTACTCGTTAAAACAAGTAGCCATTATTAAAGGAATTGATTATAAAACAGTATCATATCACAAAATAAGAGCCCTAAATAAACTTAACATAAAAGGTACTGTTGAGTTGTTTATAGCACTCTGTGAATGGGATAAACATTATTTTAAACTCCAATCTTGCGTAAGAGAAAGTTGATATGTCATTAGTAGGATATAATAGTAAAATCATAATAACCATCGCGCTGATATCGTTGCTCTCTGCATGCACCAGAGAAAATTCATTAAAGGAGAATCAAAATAAAAGAAGTGGCGAATCCCAAGCGATAGTAGATGCAAGACAGTTCTTTAGCGAACACCCGGAATATATATCTACAGCAGAACTGGAGCAAAAGCTATATCGCGAATTTGCACAGGTTACTACAGTTCCAGCTTATAAAGAGATGAGTATGTATCAATTGCTTGTCATTTCACAAGATCATTTAACTCATTAAATAATGAATCTACACGGTTTTTGCGTGTAGATTCTTATAAATTTCTGACTACGACAGATGTTTAATTTTTTAAATTATCGTCTTTATTCTCGATTTCTTTCTCTTCACC
>NZ_JAVUPQ010000260.1:0-1707 GCF_032029835.1 Escherichia sp. AM3
GAGAAGGTCAGGTCGTAGCCGGGACGATGCTTATTACTGCCATCCTGCATGCGGCTTAAATCCGCTCCGTCCGGCAGCTTCCCCTCCAGAAGACGGGTAAAAACATCCTTATCGACGCTGCCCTGCAGCCCCAGCTGTTCAGCCCCCCTGCCGGCCCAGCGTTCTCCCATGCTGCCCAGCACATAGTAATTATCCTTGTCGGTATAATAGTTACCGGCACTTCCGGCCGATCTGACCTGCGCGATACTCATCATAAACGTATATCCCTTTGACATATCCCGGTATCAATCCCACAATGGATATACACAAGACATATCCACATAAGGAGGCAAATAATGGAAACCACCGTATTTTTCAGCAACCGCAGCCAGGCGGTCAGACTGCCAAAAGCGGTTGCATTGCCGGAAAACGTAAAACGCGTTGAAGTGATTGCTGTCGGACGAACCAGAATCATTACGCCAGCCGGAGAGACATGGGACGAATGGTTCGACGGACACAACGTCAGCGCCGATTTTATGGATAACAGGGAACAGCCCGGCATGCAGGAAAGGGAGTCATTCTGATGCTGAAGTTTATGCTCGATACCAACATCTGCATTTTCACGATAAAGAACAAACCCGCCAGCGTCAGGGAGCGTTTTAACCTGAACCAGGGGAGAATGTGTATCAGTTCGGTCACCCTGATGGAGCTGATATATGGTGCAGAAAAAAGCCAGATGCCTGAACGTAATCTCGCTGTGATCGAGGGATTTGTTTCCCGCATTGATGTTCTGGATTACGACGCTGCCGCAGCCACACACAGCGGCCAGATAAGAGCAGAACTTGCCCGTCAGGGACGCCCTGTCGGGCCATTTGATCAAATGATCGCAGGTCATGCCCGCAGTCGGGGACTGATTATTGTGACTAATAACACCCGGGAATTTGAACGTGTGGACGGTCTGAGAATTGAAGACTGGAGCTGACCTGTTCATCAGAAATCATCTCCCGGCTCAACATCCTCCCCGCGCTCCCGGTGCACATTGATGTTCACCTCTTCACGACGCTGCATCTTCTGCTGGATATCCGGATTCTGCTCCCGTTGCCATGCCTCATAAACGGCCATATCCACCACTTCACCGGATTCACTGATCCCGGGTGGCAGTTGCTGTTCCATCTCTTCTTCCGGTTTCATTTTCAGCTCCTGCTCGATCCCCCCTGCCGGAACATTCACACCTGCATCTGACTTCTTATCGTTGATGGCAGGAGACACCGGCTGTTGCGGCTGTTCAGCCTGAGTCACGTCTTCTCCGGAAACACCCTCCGGGACATCCGGTTCGAAGAGGCTGGCCATCTGACGACCTTCTGCTTCCCTTGCGGCAAGTACGGCACTCAGACGGTTCTCCATTTCCGGGTTGATGTCACGCGGAATAAACTCCGGAGCGACCTTCGGTCGTGTCTGATATTTCAGGGAGAGTTTTACTGCCGGATACGGTCCGGGCAGGGTGACATAACAGGTCAGATCCGGCAGAGACTGAATGTCGGAATAACTGACCAGCGTCTGACGCTCCATATCCTTACCGGTCGATACCCCGTCACGTACCGGATCAGCACCGTAGGAATACTGCTCGCTGGCTTTCAGGTGCTCTTTCTCACCAATTTCACCGGCAGCGACCTCTGCCATCTTATGGCTGGGAGACCGGAACACGGCACGGGGGTTCATGACGTCAAC
>NZ_JAVUPQ010000261.1:0-1697 GCF_032029835.1 Escherichia sp. AM3
TTCATTCATCATCCACGAAAGTAAAAAGCCAAATACAATCCCCAGTAATACGGCGACGTTGGACATAAATCCTTTCGCATAGCGAGTAATGAGCAAGATAAAAATTAAGACGGCAAAGGAGATACCTAAATAAACGGGATTACCATATTGCGGATTCCCTTTACCTCCGGCGGCCCAGTCAATACCCACCTGAATGATGCTAAGCCCGATAGAAGTAATAACCACACCGGTAACCAGTGGCGGGAATAAAGGCATCAAGCGACCGATAAGTGGCGCTAATAATGTGGTGATAAAACCCGCGGCGATAGTGGCACCAAATATCCCCAGCAGGCCGATATCCGGGTTCATCCCAATGGCTATCATTGGTGTTACAGCAGCAAAGGTCACCGACATAATCACCGGCAGGCGGATCCCCATAAAGCGGCCGATACCGATACATTGCAATAATGTGACGATCCCGCAGCAAAAGAGATCCGAGCTAATGAGCATCGCAATAGCTTCTTTTGAGAGGCCCAGTCGGTCACCAATCATAAGAGGAACAGCGACTGCACCTGCGTACATGACAAGGACGTGTTGCAGACCGAGTATGATCAGCTTTCCTGGTGATAATATGCGGTCAACCTCATCAGTTGGGCGGTCTTGCCCAGAAGATGAGGGAAGTTGGGAATCTATGGCGCTCATCAGTGTTTCTCCTTTCGCCCGCCAGAGTAAAAAGCAACCGTTTACGTTAATGAAACTGTCTAAACACATGCTCGTGGAGTGCCAGTTTTTGCGAGGAAGGGGAGTTAGAGACAGGAATTGCGGAGGCAATCACATAATCGTGGTTAAACCACGAAAATGAGAAGAGAACCTGACAATGGAATTATCTGTAATTTTCTCATATTGATATTTCATTAATCATTCTGGCATGTCGCACTCTCGCATTTAATCGTTTTTATCTGGATAGCGCTCTTTTGATCGGCAATGTTGAAATAATGAAAGCGGCATAGATTGAGGGGCAATAATTTGAACTCAGTCGCAAAATTATAATTAAAACGGTCATGCTACCTAATATATGCCCGTTTATTGCATCGCGAAATTTGAGAAGACATAACTCATTAAATGAAAGGGATGCAAATGAATAAGTTTATTGCTGCTGAAGCTGCGGAATGTATAGGCTGTCATGCTTGTGAAATTGCCTGTGCGGTGGCACACAATCAAGAAAACTGGCCGCTGAGTCACAGTGACTTTCGACCGCGTATCCACGTTGTAGGGAAAGGCCAGGCTGCGAATCCGGTGGCCTGCCATCACTGCAACAATGCCCCTTGCGTTACGGCTTGTCCGGTTAATGCTCTGACTTTCCAGTCCGATAGCGTACAACTGGACGAGCAAAAATGTATTGGTTGTAAAAGATGCGCAATCGCTTGCCCCTTTGGCGTCGTTGAGATGGTCGATACGATTGCGCAGAAATGCGACCTTTGTAACCAGCGCAGTTCCGGCACGCAAGCCTGTATTGAAGTTTGCCCAACACAGGCGTTACGACTGATGGACGATAAAGGGTTGCAGCAGATAAAGGTGGCCCGCCAGCGCAAAACGGCAGCAGGAAAAGCGTCATCAGACGCTCAGCCATCTCGCAGTGCAGCGTTGCTCCCCGTTAACTCGCGTAAAGGCGCAGATAAAATTTCAGCGAGTGAACGGAAAACCCACTTTGGCGAAAT
>NZ_JAVUPQ010000262.1:0-1692 GCF_032029835.1 Escherichia sp. AM3
GGCAATATTTTCTCCATTTTCAGGATCGTATACACATGTAATTTTTGCATTATCATGCATATTCATAAAACGAGCTAATTCAGCGCCAAAGTATCCAACACCAACAACGCCATAATTAATCATAAAGCCTCCAATCATTTAGCCACGGATAGTTTATAAATTTTACCTGGAATATCAAAACCAACTAACAAAATTAATAAGGCAGAGAATGCAACCGTAACAATGAATAATGAAACACCTAAGCCATAATATCCTGAAATGTATGTAGCTAATACAGGTGCGGCCATTCCTCCAGTTGCCCCTAAGTTATAAATAAGACCGGTCCCTAATCCTCTTAATTTTGTTGGAAAGTAATCATATATAAATTTTGGAACCAACCCTGCAATACCTAAATTTGTAAACATTAATCCAAAGAGACATAATCCTATAAGAGAAGAGTTTTTCACAGAAATAAAAAAAAGAGGACAAAGGAAAATAAATGAAGTTATTAGACCGACTACAAAGGCTTTTTTTACACCAATCTTATCACCAACAAAACCAAAAAATATTGTACCTGTCAGTGTTCCTAAACCTGCTATTGTCATCAGAGTTGAAATGACCACTGTATTAACTCCATTATCTGCCAGGTAGGAAGGAAGTAGTCCGTTTATCGGCCAGTTTGCACCAAATAGACAAAAACAGACGAGGAAAACGATCATAGAGATTGAAAGATGTGGTTTTCTGAAGACAGACAAAAATGTTGATTTATCCTTATATTTATCTTCAATCCACTCCTGACTTTCTGGAGCACTTTTTCTGATCCAAAGAACTAGTAAAACTGGTAACAGGCCTATAAAAAAAGAGTTTCTCCATCCATATACTTCAGCAAACTGAGGGATTATTTGTGCCGCAATAATATTTCCAACAGAAAAACCACTTACCAAAAAAGCACTAGCTTTAGATTGAAGATTTTTAGGCCAACTTTCTACCGCATAAGTTGAAGCACATGCATATTCACCAGACATCCCTAAGCCAACAATAAAACGGCAAACTGCGAGCATATATAAGTTTGTAGCAATACCGCTAAGGCCTGTTCCGACTGAGTAAATGAAAATTGCCCACATCATCATTGGCTTACGACCATATTTATCAGCCATGGCACCAAAAAAACCACCTCCAATAGGTCTGGCTATGAAGGCCACTGTCCCTATTAAAGTAGCCTGAATATCCGTAATGCCAAGATCTGCTTTTATAATATGAAGAATGTAAAATATCATCATAAAATCAAAGCCATCAAATACATATCCAAGCCATGCGGAAAAAAGAGCTTTCCGTTGTGGTGGATTAACTTGTTTATACCATGCTGTTGCCATATTTGTTTCCTGTGTTATTCTAATATAGCCCTTAAAGTAAATATTAGGGAGCCTCAACAATATCCAGAAATAATTATATTGTCTTCAAATACGCCAGTACTATTGATTGTTATCAATACCTAATCAGTACAATCTTTTCCTCCATTTCTTCTTAACATATTTCACTCTATGAAAGATAAAACTGATACCCACCTACAGTTTTGGGTCACCAACAAAAAACAATGTTCGCCAGATATTCCACCACTGGCACAGTTCAACCCTGCTTCAAAAATTGACTTATTCATTGTGCTCATTTTCGTAGTCCGTTCAGGTTGAATAAAACTCCCTTCGTCAAATGAGG
>NZ_JAVUPQ010000263.1:0-1660 GCF_032029835.1 Escherichia sp. AM3
TATCCTTCAAGCTCTGAAGGAGGCTGTTCCCGGTACGTTCAGACTGTTGTTGAGCTGGAAATCGCAACGGAGGAAGAAACCTTGTTGCTGGAAGCCTGGAAAAAGTATCGGGTGTTGCTGAACCGTGTTGATACATCAACTGCACCTGATATTGAGTGGCCTACAGTACCTGTTATGGAATAATCGTTACTGCTGTAGCCATAATAACGTCATATACAAGAGCTTGCTGGATTACGAAGTATGCGCGCTTATTTTGAAGATAAAATCAGTGGTACAAAGTCCGAAAGGCCTGGGCTGAAAAAACTACTCAGAATATTATCGGCAGGTGACACACTGATTGTCTGAAAGCTGGACTGACTGGGGGCGTTTTTTCTTCCATGTTATGGGGCTCAGGCCGAAATGGAACGTGAACTGACTGTTAAGAGAACAATAGTCGGGTTTTGAGGCTGCGAGATTACATAGAGTTAATTGGTTGATTAATAGGGTATAGAGGTTATCCAACTATTCGTTACGACATATATTGTTGTTACCTACAAGTTATGAAAAATATATTATTTTATTGATTTTTTGTATGTACAGATTAATACTTAATACGCATCAATCTGCACATTTGCTTTTGTGAGAGAATTATCGTTGTAAGAGTGATTTAATATTGTTGGCGACTACTTCAGGATTATTATCATAGACCATATAATACTTATCACTAAGTAAAGGTAATGATAGGTTTACGACCTCCTCGTCTTCTTTTTTTAATAAGGTCAAAAGTTTTACGTCGCCACTCGATATTTCGCTGGCTAAAACTGCCCTTAATTCTTTTTGAGGCCATTCCTTATTGACTGAATTAGCAGATAAAATAGCGATGACATATTTTGATTTAACTAGTGCTGCATTTATTTTCTCAATTAAGGAGTCGCCCCATTTTATCTCAACATGATCTATGAAGGCTGAAATTTTAAGTTTAGTTAACTCGTCATATATTGGAATTGCAATGTCTTTTTTGTCTTCGCTTGCATGGCATATAAAAACATCAAAGTTTTCTGTTTCTTTCATTGCTCGCAATCCTTCTTGGGTTTTTAATGGATCGTTATGACTCATGTATGACATCAGTTTTAAATATCCTGGATAGTCTTTCCCTCTAACCATTTTTATAAAGCTAAGCCTTCCATAAATATGATTTCGGAAAATTTGAATTGCGTGGTTATTATCCTTTGCCTGATATCCTTTTTCTGTAGCAAAGAGAAGTGCATACTTTAGCTTATCATCTGTCCATCTATGAATCATTGAACGTGTAATTCTTATATATCTTCTGTTAATGTTAACTTTATCATTAACCACTAAGCCAGTAACACTTTGTCTTGTATTTCTGGTTTGAACTCTAAATTTATCATAATTTATTTTAAAGCCATTTTTTGAAATAATATTGTCTATAGTTTCACTAAGACTATAACTTCCGTCGTCGTTTTTTTTGATTATATCAATATTTCTCTGATTGAAAGAAAAAGTTATGTCGTCAGCATACCTAGAATAAGATATTTTTTTTCTTCCTGCAAATTGGGTGAGCTGTTTGTCTAGAGAAGCTGATGCAATATTTGCTAATATTGGCGATGTACACGCACCTTGAGGTCATTTTCCATTGTGAGTACATAACTGAGCTAAAACA
>NZ_JAVUPQ010000264.1:0-1657 GCF_032029835.1 Escherichia sp. AM3
GAAAAAAGACGATACAAATACCGCTGGCACCATTGATATTTACGTCTAAGTGACAGCCGTATTGTGGCCCTCATCGGGCCACTTTTCGCCATCAGCCGTTTCTTTAAAGACATATTATCTTTGTATCATTTCTGATAGTTAACATTACAAGATATAAGTAATGGACGCACTCCCAATTAGTCTATTTAAATCGCCACGAGTTTAACTGACAACCCATGATCAATTATGAATTGCAACTATTTCTGTAGTCACTTTTGTGGGGACAGTCCACAAAACTGCCAACTTCCGCTTCTTGCTCTTAGCGGACATTAGCATAGGCTATTTACCATAACGCCTCATTACGCGCACCGCCCAGACTGACTCAGCGCGTTTCTGGCATATCCCCGGTAAAACAAGTAACAAACCACCCGAAAATGAACACCAGAAACGCGACTTAAGAATCTACCCTATGAATGGATATGCACTCAACCGAATCGATCTTGGTTTCAATCTTTTTTATCGGGATCAGGCTTCTTTTTAGGTAACTTCGGGGGCTTAACTTGCTGATGACTTTGCGTTCGGCGCGTAAGCCAGGGATGGTCAGCTTTAGGTTTAACATAGTATTTTGAGCGTAAATCAATACGGGCATTATCCACTCGTTCATGGACACTCTTTTCATCATCCAGTGGTATAGGCTCCGGGCCATCAACATACTTTTCCCAGCCCAGCGCTTTCCCGTCATACAGAACGTTAATTTCACCGTCAAAGTTCTCGCATACAGTAACAACCGAATGCCTAAGTCGATATCCCCGGCCCTCACTGCGTACCTGAAACGCACTGCTTTTGTACTGGAAAGTGAGATTTTTAGACAGAACGCGCTTCGCCTGTAGGCTGAAGATATAACCCAGTTCCTCTTCAGAATGGTGCACATCAAGATGAGCATTATCAGTAGTACGAGGCGACGTAGCGAACCGGTTGTTATAGGCTTCAATAAAGGTCGGCAACCATGCATTTGCTGTTTCAATATCACTGATATTCTGAAGCCGCATTTCTTTGACCAGCCTGTCCTGTAGTGTCTGATTGGCGCGCTCTACCCGCCCTTTTGCCTGCGGGCTGTTGGCATGGATTGGCTCGATGCCCAGTGTCTTTATCGCACGAGTGAACTGGGTCAGCTCACCTTCCCGCTCTGGGTTATTTACCCTGAATATACTGTGTCTATCAGAGTAGAGAGCGAGCGGTACGCCATGATCATTAAGGTAACCCCGGAGGGTTTCCATGTAAGCCCGGGTTGTTTCAGCAGGCACAAAACGCAACGCCATCAACGCACTGGTGGCATCATCAATGAAAACGATCAGTGTACATCTGGGGCCTCGATTTTCAAACCAGTCATGAGGTGAGCCATCAATCTGGATCAGTTCACCGTAAGATGGTCGTCGCATGCGGCGTTGATATATACGGGCAATTTTACGACGGCGTTCACGCCATAACCCCTCTTCTATCATCCACTTTCTGAGAGTTTCAACGGATAAAGATAAACCGTGTATCTCGCGCAATTTTTCGCACGCAAACGTAGGTCCAAAATCAGCGTAACGGCCTTTGAGGAGTGAAATTACTGTTGCTCTGAATTCAGTAGAAAAGGAATTATTAGGACGCTTTCCACGTCGGTGGGAAACCAGAC
>NZ_JAVUPQ010000265.1:0-1649 GCF_032029835.1 Escherichia sp. AM3
GCACAACATCAAAGTGCGCATGAAATTCCCGGATCAGCGAGCGGCGCTCGAAAAATTACGCAAGGAAATGGCTGTCGGTAAGGATACTGTTGTCACCCATAAGCCAACACCGGAACTTAACCGGAATACCCCTGAACAACCAGCAGTCCCAGACCCTGTTCAGGAAAAAGAAGCCACACAATCCCCGGCGTCCCCAGTAGCCCCTGAAGCATCAACCGTCAGCACCGTCCCTGCATCATCACCGGCTGAACCTGGCAAAACGGCAGATGCGGCACAAGGTGAAGAACCACCAGGAAAACTTCGCCCGGGAGAGAGCGTGACTGCCGTACTGCACAATTTTGGTCGTGCTGAATATGCACCCGGCAAAGGAGAGAGTTTCTTTGTTGAGCTTAAAAACCGCAGTGGCAGCAAACTCTACTGGGGGGAACAACTGGAAAGTCTGGTCAAAAACCATCAGAAAGGTGACGTGGTGACACTGACACTTCAGAACCGCGAACAATTCATCCTCCCGGGAGAGCAAAAAGCACGTTTCCGGAATAAGTGGTCCATGGAGTCAGTTACCAACGGGATCTCGGTATCACATGATAATCCGGATAAAGGTCAGCGTATTCAGGCGATTCCGGTCGAAACCTTTATGAAAGTGGCTGCGCAAATCAGCCAGGGGTGGCCCGAAGAGATGAAAGCGTTACGTATGCCAGAAAACGTCGGCTCACATCTGTTTATCGGTGAAGACCGACATCCGGTCTCCGCGCCACAGAACGCAAATCAGGTAACAGAAATAACCAGCGCAGCCCCTGACAAGCTGACACCTGTTCTGGGATCAGTGGATAAGGATACGCGTGAACTCAACCTGCTACTTGTCCAGAGTGCCGATGAACATCTGCAGGGTGTGGTCCGGCTGAACGGCACATTGTATCCGGCACTGGCCACCCCATCAGCCGACAACAGTCAGCTGGTTATCAATGCGCTGACCGACAAAGGTTTACGCTTTGCAGGTTATGGTGAAGCGGTAAACCACGATGCTGACAGCACGAATCGCCCTGCACCGGAGCTTATGCAGTTTCATCTGAAAACCCGGGAAGAACCGCTTTTTGCTGCTGTCTACACGCCGGAAAAACAACCTGATGCGTTGTACCGGAACCTGGGCTTCGAGCAGTCATGGCAGCAGTGGTCCAACAGCCAAAAGCCGGAGGACAGGCAGGAAAAAACTCTGCATCAGGATCTCTCCCACAGCCCCGGCCGATGAGCCGGTAAGGAAGCCATATGAACATGCATAAGTCTCTGGTTGCCGTGCTCGGCCTTATCCTGATTTCATCCACGGCAAGTGCTGCAACCTGTCGTGCGGGTAGCGCGGCACAGGCCGGTAGTAATACAGGATATGAGCGAGCACGTGCAGCTGCGGATGCATGGTCACAACGTGAAAACGATGTTTCCTCATCCCTGCAGTCCTGTCTGTCACGAATCAAAAAAATCAGCATAAACCTCCCCCAGTTCCCCAGCCTTGACGACATTCTGTCGCAGCTGGAAAACCAGGTCTGCGACGCGGTCGTGGACAAGGTGAATGAAAAGCTGCCGGGGAATATTGATCCCTGGAAGGACTACAACCTATGACCGAAAATACCGAGCCATCCTCGCCCTCACATCCGGCA
>NZ_JAVUPQ010000266.1:0-1647 GCF_032029835.1 Escherichia sp. AM3
TGTTATTTTAGAAACGCCGCCAAATGTCTGTATGGAATCACGTAATTCATATGAAAACAAAATAGATGAGATTTCATCTTTGTCAGAGTCAAAGGAACACCCCATAGATATTCAAGAAAAAAAAGATGCGTTTGTGAATGAGTTCAAGGGGGTCTTATTTGATAAAAATACAAGGTCTTCAGAGCTTCTGTTTAATTTTTATGAGTGTTGCTATAAGTTTTTACCAAGAGCTCAGCCTCAAGATAAAATCGATAGCTATAATTCAGCACTGCAAGCTTTTTCCATTTTTTGTTCATCTACGTTGACACATAATAATATAGGCTTTGATTTCAAATTATTTCCTGAAGTCAAGCTGTCTGGAGAACATCTTGAAACGGTATTCAAATACAAAAATGGCGATGATGTCCGGGAGATAGCCAAAATTAACATTACTCTCCAAAAAGAAGAGGGTGGTTTATATAATTTACGTGGATTGGATTTTAAGGGGTGCTTCTTTTCTGGACAGAACTTCAGTAACTATGATATTCAATATGTGAACTGGGGAACGTCATTGTTTGATGTTGATACTCCGTGTATTTTTAATGCGCCTGCTTACAACAAGAGTAATGAAAAATCATTAAAACCTGTGAGCGAAAACGGTTTAAGTGGAGTATTGACTGATCGTAATAATAAAATAAAACTCATCACGGGCGTGGCACCATTCGATGATATTTTATTTATGGATGATGACTTTGATGATAGTTCCTCTGAGGATGATCCCGTTGAGAATAGTCCTGTTGTGACTAGTCCCGTTGTATCAAGTTCTAAAAGCAGTTTTCAATGATTAATAAATGGCAATTTTTACAAAGAGATAATACCGTAGATTGAAACAATATGTATTATTGATTGAGTAAACGGGATTATTCTTCACACTACATCCATTTTAGTGTCACTACCAAAGAAAAAGGGGCTACGTTTTCATGTAACCCCTTGATTTATTTGGTGGGCTGGCAGTGACTGAATTGGTGCTGTAATTGGTTGAAATATTTCATCTAATGTCTGGTTCAACTTTCCTTAGCTGCCTGAAAGTTTTTTGATCTTACCCAGCAATAACAGCGTTACGGTGCACCACGCCTGACTGAAGAACTGCGTGCTCAGGGTTACCACTTCAACGTAAAACCGTGGCAGGAGGTCCGGACTGAAAAAACTGGTCAGGACATCATCGGCAGGGAACGCACTGCTAGTCTGTAAACTGAACCGACTGGGGCGCAGTATGTGGCATCTTGTCGTGCTGTTGGAGGAGCTGTGCGAACGTGGTATTAACTTTCGTGCTCTGGCCCAATCTATATTTGCCCAACAATGGGGGGACGAATGCTGTAAAAGTAAAACAATCTGCGATCTCAAAGTTATTGTGTGATTTTTATGTGAGCAGAAGATATTCATCAGAAACGATTATGTAAATCATTTTATTTTGCCAACGGCCTCATTGTCGAAAGAAAAGAATACGCCCGTATTTCCTGAATGGATTGACTTTTTTATCCAACCACACTTCAGCGCACTGCGTTTAAAAAATGCCTCATTCTTATGCGGAATATCATCATTTCATCATGATGTCTTTGATGAGCGGTGAACACAATACACTTGCGCTGTCTCTTCAGGATGAATCCC
>NZ_JAVUPQ010000267.1:0-1646 GCF_032029835.1 Escherichia sp. AM3
TCTTTGCTTTTCTGTATACCTTTATACCTGTTATACCAGATCAAAAAACAAGCAATCCACATAACAAAACGCGTTTTGTTACTGATGTCACAAATTGAGCATATTTTTGTAGCTGATAGTTTGTTACAAACACCAGAACCAAGATTAATGCCGATCAGTTAAGGATCAGTTGACCGATCCAGTGGCTGTGTAAGAATCCGGAAACGCTCACTTGTTTCCGGATTTTTTTATGCACATTGGACAGGCTCTTGATCTGGTATCCCGTTACGATTCTCTGCGTAACCCACTGACTTCTCTGGGGGATTACCTCGACCCCGAACTCATCTCTCGTTGCCTTGCCGAATCAGGTACTGTAACGCTACGCAAGCGCCGTCTTCCCCTCGAAATGATGGTCTGGTGTATTGTTGGCATGGCGCTTGAGCGTAAAGAACCTCTTCACCAGATTGTGAATCGCCTGGACATCATGCTGCCGGGCAATCGCCCCTTCGTTGCCCCCAGTGCCGTTATTCAGGCCCGCCAGCGCCTGGGAAGTGAGGCTGTCCGCCGCGTGTTCACGAAAACAGCGCAGCTCTGGCATAACGCCACGCCGCATCCGCACTGGTGCGGCCTGACCCTGCTGGCCATCGATGGTGTGTTCTGGCGCACACCGGATACACCAGAGAACGATGCAGCCTTCCCCCGCCAGACACATGCCGGGAACCCGGCGCTCTACCCGCAGGTCAAAATGGTCTGCCAGATGGAACTGACCAGCCATCTGCTGACGGCTGCAGCCTTCGGCACGATGAAGAACAGCGAAAATGAGCTTGCTGAGCAACTTATAGAACAAACCGGCGATAACACTCTGACGTTAATGGATAAAGGTTATTACTCACTGGGACTGTTAAATGCCTGGAGCCTGGCGGGAGAACACCGCCACTGGATGATACCTCTCAGAAAGGGAGCGCAATATGAAGAGATCAGAAAACTGGGTAAAGGCGATCATCTGGTGAAGCTGAAAACCAGCCCGCAGGCACGAAAAAAGTGGCCGGGACTGGGAAATGAAGTGACTGCCCGCCTGCTGACCGTGACGCGCAAAGGAAAAGTCTGCCATCTGCTGACGTCGATGACGGACGCCATGCGCTTCCCCGGAGGAGAAATGGGGGATCTGTACAGTCATCGCTGGGAAATCGAACTGGGATACAGGGAGATAAAACAGACGATGCAACGGAGCAGGCTGACGCTGAGAAGTAAAAAGCCGGAGCTTGTGGAGCAAGAGCTGTGGGGTGTCTTACTGGCTTATAATCTGGTGAGATATCAGATGATTAAAATGGCGGAACATCTGAAAGGTTACTGGCCGAATCAACTGAGTTTCTCAGAATCATGCGGAATGGTGATGAGAATGCTGATGACATTGCAGGGCGCTTCACCGGGACGTATACCGGAGCTGATGCGCGATCTTGCAAGTATGGGACAACTTGTGAAATTACCGACAAGAAGGGAAAGGGCCTTCCCGAGAGTGGTAAAGGAGAGGCCCTGGAAATACCCCACAGCCCCGAAAAAGAGCCAGTCAGTTGCTTAACTGACTGGCATTACAGAACCAAGATGCCTATTTCGTTTCAGCATCAACTGTTAAATTATCTGGTTGCCAACGAGAATACTGAGCTTTT
>NZ_JAVUPQ010000268.1:0-1645 GCF_032029835.1 Escherichia sp. AM3
ACCCCGTCAACTGCCACCGCACGCAAAGGCTTTGCCGGATACGATCACCCAAACCAGTATCTGGTTAAACCGGCGACCACTATTGCCGACAATATGATGCCAGTAATGCAGCATCCGGCGCAGGATAAAGAAACCCAGCAGAAGCTGGCAGAACTTGAGAAAAAAACCGGTAAGAAACCGAATGTGGTTGTTTTCTTGCTGGACGATGTGGGCTGGATGGACGTCGGTTTTAACGGTGGCGGCGTGGCGGTGGGTAACCCTACACCAGATATCGACGCCGTTGCCAGCCAGGGGCTGATTTTAACTTCGGCGTATTCTCAACCAAGCTCTTCCCCAACCCGCGCCACCATTCTCACCGGACAATACTCCATCCACCACGGCATTCTGATGCCGCCAATGTACGGGCAACCGGGCGGGCTGCAAGGGTTAACCACGCTGCCGCAGTTGCTGCACGATCAGGGCTACGTCACTCAGGCCATCGGAAAATGGCATATGGGGGAAAACAAAGAGTCGCAGCCGCAGAACGTTGGCTTTGATGATTTCCGTGGCTTTAACTCGGTGTCTGATATGTACACCGAATGGCGCGACGTTCACGTCAATCCGGAAGTGGCCCTGAGTCCGGACCGTTCTGAATACATCAAGCAATTACCGTTCAGCAAAGATGACGTTCATGCGGTGCGCGGCGGCGAACAACAGGCCATTGCCGACATTACGCCGAAATATATGGAAGATCTGGATCAACGCTGGATGGACTATGGCGTTAAGTTCCTCGACAAGATGGCGAAGAGCGATAAACCATTCTTCCTCTACTACGGCACTCGTGGCTGCCACTTCGATAACTACCCAAATGCGAAATATGCGGGTAGCTCTCCGGCACGCACCTCGTATGGCGACTGCATGGTGGAGATGAACGATGTGTTCGCTAATCTGTATAAAACACTGGAGAAAAACGGTCAGCTTGATAACACGCTGATCGTCTTTACCTCCGATAACGGACCGGAAGCCGAAGTACCGCCGCACGGACGCACCCCGTTCCGTGGTGCGAAAGGTTCGACCTGGGAAGGCGGCGTTCGCGTACCGACTTTCGTTTACTGGAAAGGGATGATCCAACCGCGTAAATCTGACGGTATTGTCGATCTGGCAGATCTCTTCCCTACCGCGCTGGATCTGGCAGGGCATCCTGGAGCGAAAGTGGCGAATTTAGTGCCGAAAACCACCTTTATCGATGGTGTGGACCAGACATCCTTCTTCCTGGGAACAAATGGTCAGTCTAACCGTAAGGCCGAGCACTACTTCCTCAACGGTAAACTCGCTGCTGTGCGTATGGATGAGTTCAAGTATCACGTCCTGATTCAGCAACCTTACGCTTATACCCAGAGCGGATATCAGGGTGGATTCACCGGCACAGTAATGCAAACGGCGGGATCGTCGGTGTTTAACCTCTACACCGATCCGCAGGAAAGCGACTCCATCGGCGTGCGCCATATTCCGATGGGTGTACCGCTACAGACCGAAATGCACGCGTATATGGAGATCCTGAAAAAATATCCACCACGCGCGCAGATTAAATCTGACTAAGCCGGCGCTATCGCTGAGATCTGCCTTTGCCGGATGCGATGCTGACGCATCTTATCCAGCCTACAGA
>NZ_JAVUPQ010000269.1:0-1642 GCF_032029835.1 Escherichia sp. AM3
CATGAGGAAAAACGGGCGAAACGACTGGCGGAAGGATTTGCTTATGTTGAAGTATTGCCGAAGATGAGTCTGGAAGGTGTTGCCCGTGTGCTGGCCGGAGCGAAATTCGTGGTATCGGTAGACACTGGGTTAAGTCATTTAACTGCAGCACTGGATCGACCGAATATCACGGTTTATGGACCAACCGATCCGGGATTAATTGGCGGATATGGGAAGAATCAGGTGGTTTGTAGGGCACCAGATAAAGATCTTGCTCATCTGACTGCAGAAACGGTATTTAATAAAATCAATTCCTGATTAATACGTTATATATTATTTAAGATGGTGGAGAAGCAATGTTAACAGCCTCGCTGGCGCTACGTAATAAAGAAAAGTGGAAACCGTACTGGAATAAAGCGTTGGTATTCCTCTTTATTGCAACCTTTTTCCTTGATGGTATAACCCGTTATAAACACATCATATCTATACTAATGATTATTACGGTAATCTATCAAGTTTCTCGTGCTCCGGGAACATTTAAAGTACTCTATAAAAATAATCTTTTTTATAGTGTCCTGGCACTATCACTCATTCTTTTATATGCTACTTTTATATCACCTGATCTGAAAATCAGTTTTAAAGAATTCAGTAATACGGTACTTAAAGGATTTTTGGCCTATAGTTTACTTATACCTGCATTATTAAAAGATGAAGATAATGAAAGCATTGGTAAAATTGTACTATACTCATTAGTTACCGGACTTGGCTTACGTTGTCTTGTTGAACTTATTCTTTATATTCAGGATTATAATAAAGGAATAATGCCATTTTCCACCTATGAACACCGTAGTATTTCCGATTCAATGGTGTTTCTGTTTCCAGCATTATTAAACCTTTGGCTTATCAAGAAAACCTCTTATAAAATAGCATTCGTAATTTTTAGTGCAGTTTTCTTATTTCTGCTATTAGGAACGCTGTCTCGTGGTGCATGGCTGGCAGTATTCATAGTGACTCTGCTATGGTTAATCTTAAATCGTCAGTGGAAATTATTGATGCTGACTTCCATCGTTATTTCTGTTGCCGCAGTGGGTGTATTTACCTATAAAGGTGATCATGCTGGTAAAGACAGGCTTATTTATAAACTTCAACAGACCGACAGTTCTTCTCGCTATACCAATGGTACTCAAGGTACGGCGTGGACATTAATTATGGAAAATCCTCTTAAGGGATATGGCTACGGCGATGATATTTACCATGCAATATATAATAAGCGTGTTGTAGATTTTCCGTCATGGAAGTTCAGGCAATCCATTGGGCCACACAACGTTGTTTTGTCAATTTGGTTTGCAGCGGGTTTGGCTGGACTACTCGCTTTACTTTATCTGTATGGCTCTATTATCAAAGAGACAGCTAATGCAACGTTTAAAACAGTTGTCGTCACTCCTTATAATGGTCAATTACTACTATTTTTAACGCTTGTAAGCTTTTATATTATTCGAGGTAACTTCGAGGAAGTTGATCTCAAACCAATTGGCTTGATTGTTGGTTTACTGTTAGCAATGCGGAATAAATAAAAAAAAGCCTGCCTGACATTAAGTTCAGGCAGGCTCTTCAAATCCAATAATTTTTAACCAAACCAGTCTTGTATTTGTGCTTCAAAACG
>NZ_JAVUPQ010000270.1:0-1634 GCF_032029835.1 Escherichia sp. AM3
CTAAAGGCTCTATTAAAATTGATATGCAAGAAACAGCAGGGTCACTTAGGATTGGCGGTCAGACAAAGCATTTTTTGGTCCATGAAACACAAGAAGAAGATGATGATCGTCGGAAAGGCAATATGACCTCAGAAATGGATGGCGCTATAGCATATGGTCATCCAGGAAAAAAAACACCATTATGGCTTGCCAGTTTAATAAGAAAGGAGACGTTATTCCTCCATAATATCCTCTGTGGTGCAAAACCTGAAGAAGATTATATTGACCTTCTCAATGGTGAGGCGGCCATGTCGGCGATTGCTACTGCTGATGCTGCCACTCTTTCAAGATCGCAGGACAGGAAAGTGAAAATCAGTGAGATCATTAAACATACATCAGTAATGTAAAAACTATACGCCTCTTGATTTAATTCAGGAGGCCTTTTATGTATGATCAAGAATTTTATCTTCGATAATCTCATAATTTTAGCAGTGCCATTTATGATAAAAACATCCCTTAAAACCAATCTAATCTTTTTCTTCCTCTGTGTATTTGTTCCCCATATGGCGTCATAATTTACGCTACGTAATACGGGATAGTTACGATACGCAGCGATAGCGCTAAGTTTTAGTTAAAATCCCCCATCAGCGGGATATGGGGATCTCTGGGAGGTTCAGGTTTTAGCATCGCGACTTTAATACGACAGACGCTGGTGACGATGATGCCAAGTAGTGACTCTTCCGAATAAGGTTCCCACTGACCAATTGGCGCGCGCTTCGCAATAAAATCTCCCTTCGCCCAGTATTGGGAAAAGTAGATACATTCAAACTGTGTACGCTGTTTCGTCTCACAGTTCACGACATTGCTGGCCGATGAGCTGACCATTGGGCCTATCCGGGCTGTCCCGATGGATATTACGCCGAAGTATGTGGGAATTGCCAGCGGATTGATGAACGCCGGTTCCGCTGTCGCCGACATTATTTCACCTATCGCCTTTGGCATTATTATCGACAAAACAGGCAACTGGAGTTTACCATTCTACGGTTCCGTCGCATTGCTTGTTATTGGTATATTCCTGACGTTCTTCATGCGTCCAGATAAGTCATTGTAAAAGTCGAATCAGGGCTGAAGTGGCACACTGAATTTGGCCACCTGAACAGAGGTGATATGCTCACCTCAGAACAACACAGGTGCTCCAATGAAAAAAAGAAATTTCAGCGCAGAGTTTAAACGCGAATCCGCTCAACTGGTTGTTGACCAGAAATACACGGTGGCAGATGCCGCGAAAGCTATGGATGTTGGCCTTTCCACAATGACAAGATGGGTCAAACAACTGCGTGATGAGCGTCAGGGCAAAACACCAAAAGCCTCTCCGATAACACCAGAACAAATCGAAATACGTAAGCTGAGGAAAAAGCTACAACGCATTGAAATGGAGAATGAAATATTAAAAAGGCTACCGCGCTCTTGATGTCAGACTCCCTGAACAGTTCTCGATAATCGGGAAACTCAGAGCGCATTATCCTGTGGTCACACTCTGCCATGTGTTCGGGGTTCATCGCAGCAGCTACAGATACTGGAAAAACCGTCCTGAAAAACCAGACGGCAGACGGGCTGTATTACGCAGTCAGGTACTTGAGCTACATGGCATCAGC
>NZ_JAVUPQ010000271.1:0-1604 GCF_032029835.1 Escherichia sp. AM3
ACCACCGGTTGTGGAACACCAGGGACCAGTACTGGCAGGGAAGTGTGAACACAATATGCTGCCACGGGCAGTCGGGGACCAGGCTCAGCAGATACTGTATCCACTGTGCGCCAGCCTTCACCCCGCAGTGCGGACAGGAGCGGCTTTTACACCGGAAGCAGACCTTTTTGGTGTGGCAACAGTCCGGTGACGAACAGCACCATTGCGTGTAGCCCATCAGCGTGGTCCCGCATGCCATGATTTTTGTCACTGACTCAGTCACCACCGGACGCACTGAACCTTCCGGCTGTTTCTCCAGCCAGTTAAGCCAGCGGTTACCCTGCTGAAAAATATCGGCAAAACGGGGAAGCATCAGACGGGGGGGTAACGCCATCCGGCCAGTGAACTGTGCCGCATTCCGGGCAGTACATACCACCGGCACTGATACCGGCAAGAATGGTTGCAAACTCCCGCTCCGTACAGCGGGCTATTTCCGGATACCCTTCGTCATCGACACGAACAAACCAGAAGACCAGCTTTTTGTTTCCTGCATCCAGAAAGAACGGAATACCCAGGTCAGCGCAGCACTCAACGGCATCGTCAAAATTATCAAAGCGCAGAACTTCAGCGTCTTCTTCGTCAAAAAAATCATCCGGATGAAGTTTCACAACATAGCGGGGAAGTTTGCTTCTTTGTGGTGCGGGTTTGCGTTTACGGGGTTTAGCTGAACGGGCCATATAACTCCCTGAAAGACAATGACATTATCTTTTTTTATAACGGTAATTCCAGACCATGACAAGCCGCAGCCGCCAGGCTGCCTACTCGGACATCCGCATTCTGAAACAGACTGCTGCCGCACATAGCGATCCGGCTGACTGGCTGGAAGAAATGACGGTATATTGTGCGATGGAGCTGGCAGCAGGATATTATGGGGCCACCAACCGCTATGGCACGATTTCACTGGCCAGTGCTGCCAGCCAGGCCGGACTGACCTGGGAAGGGCAGGCACACTCAGCGATCGCCGACGCACGGGTGGCGGCAGGGGTGGTAAACGCTATTGCTGCATATCATCTGGAACTGCTGCAGGAACAGGCACGGCTGAAAATCTGACCGCCTGGCCTGTATACCGCAATCATTTACATTATCCAGACGTAAATCCGCCGCTTGTTACTGTCAGCATGTTAATGCTAATGTATGCGTACATTAGCATTAATGAGGGATGATATGTGAGAGATAAAACCAGGGAGGCCATGCGGCTTTTTTTAGGCGGCAGGTGCTACACGGCTGAAAAACTTGAAAAGGATTATCTGGCTGAAGTGGCTAATTACAGTAACGACCGCTGGGAAGCACCGCAACGAGCCTCACGCCTGGCTGCCAGCGTAAAGCGTTACAAGACATCAGAAATGCTGCGCTTTATTTTTGCTACCATTGCCTACGATCCCGATCCAGATTTAACCCCGCTGACTGTGAGACGTTTGTGCAAGGCGTTGTTCGGCAGAACCGGAAGCCAGTGGCTGGTTGTTGAAGTTTTTGGGGAGAAGGGGCGTCAGCACCGCAGCGCGGACAGCAATCCGGAGATGGTGGAAAAAATGGCTGCCAGATATCGTCACGCCGCAGAACTACAC
>NZ_JAVUPQ010000272.1:0-1602 GCF_032029835.1 Escherichia sp. AM3
CATATACGCCGATAAGATAGGGATAAGCAGAGCGCTTATCCCCGGCAAAGAGCAATAACCCTTCTGCGATCCCTGCCGCCTTCGTCAAAAGTATCGACGGGGATCGCTACCAGATTAACCCGAATCGGCATGGAGTCAACGACGGATGATTAACGATATTAAATGGGTACAGGCACAACGTGAAGCCACCGACTGGCGTCAGGCCGTGGAAATCGCCACCCGCCCGCTGGTAGCCTATGGTGCCGCGCAGCCATGCTACGTTAATGGGATCATCGAAAATACCCTTAACTGGGGGCCTTATTATCTGATAGCCCCAGGAATCGCCTTGCCTCACGCCCGACCAGAGCAAGGCGCAAACTATAATCAGGTCAGTATCACCACGCTACGCACCCCGGTCGCCTTTGGTAACGAGGAGTGCGACCCCGTCTGGCTGCTTCTCTGCGTCAGCGCCACAGATGCCAACGCACATATTTTGACCATTCAGCGCATCAGCCAGTTTATTGATTCGCCACAACGCTTAGCGGCAGTGGGAAATGCCAGCACAGACGATGCACTGTTTGCGCTGGTATCAGGTTAACGGAGGCGCTTATGATCCTGCACCCTTCTCTCGCCAGCGCAAATCCTCTGCACTATGGTCGTGAGCTGACGGCATTGGACAATCTGGATTTTGGGAGCCTGCATCTGGATATTGAGGACAGCAGCTTCATTAACAACATTACGTTTGGGATGAAAACGGTGCAGGCCGTCGCCAGACAGACGCCTCATCCCTTGTCCTTTCATTTCATGGTTGCCCGGCCACAGCGCTGGTTTAACGCGCTGGCTGAAATCAGACCCGCGTGGATCTTCGTTCATGCAGAAACGCTGGACTATCCTTCGGAAACGTTAACTGAGATCCGCCATACCGGCGCACGAGCCGGACTGGTATTTAATCCGGCAACCCCGATCGACGCCTGGCGATATCTGGCGTCTGAGCTGGACGGAGTGATGGTGATGACCAGTGAGCCCGATGGGCAGGGACAGCGGTTTATTCCCTCCATGTGCGAGAAAATCCAAAAAGTACGCACGGCTTTTCCTCAGACCGAGTGCTGGGCCGACGGTGGAATTACGCTGGCAGCTGCACAGCAACTGGCAGCAGCCGGGGCGCAACATATGGTGATTGGGCGCGCCCTGTTCTCTTCATCTGACTATCGCGCGACCTTAGCTCAATTCGCCACCCTGTAAGAGGAGATTGTTTCTGATGAGCCAACAGAGACCTGACCGTATCAAACAGATGCTGCACTACCTGTGGCAACATCGTCACCTCTCCACACAGCAGGCCATGGAGCTTTTTGGCTATGCGGAAGCGACTGTCCGTCGTGATTTCCAGTATATTGCCAACCAGTATCCAGGCATGATCCGCGGTCACGGTTGCCTGGACTTCGACGACAGTACAGACGACAAAGAGTACGTCTTCGACGTGAAACGTACATTGCAATCTGTGGCGAAAAGAGAAATAGCTGCCCTTGCCCGAACAATGATCAAAGATGGCGACTGCTTTTTTCTCGACTCCGGCTCAACCTGCCTCGAACTGGCGAAATGCCTGGCCGATGCGCGGGTAAAGGT
>NZ_JAVUPQ010000273.1:0-1602 GCF_032029835.1 Escherichia sp. AM3
AGTGTGCTCTCATTGGATTTTTTATCCGTCTTGTTCTGCCGCAGGATGAGACTATACATCGTCGAGATCGCAATGATGATATGAGTTGTTCCTCCTGCGACGGCTCTAATCAAAAAAGAGCAGGAGTGCTTTTCCATCTATTGCGATGATGGCTTTATTATCTGAAGGATGACAGTCACATTTAAAAAATATTTAATCTATAGATCACAATGTAGGGTCATGGAATATATGTATACAACTATTTTCTTCTTCACTTTTAATTATCGTATTCATTATAAAACTAAGTTAAAAAAACTCCTGGAGAGTGAGTTATTAATATATTTTTAAATAAAATTAAGTTATCATTCATCGATGCACTTTATAGAATCATCAATGGCCATAATAGTACTATTAACTCTCAATTTTATATTTTTATCATCACTACAAATATTAACTGAATTTATATCAATGATTTTTTTTATTCTTATCTTTTATTTTATTTACTGTTTCAATGCAATCAGCGGCAAGTTGGAGTGGATTTAGATTTTTCAGATATGGTCTTATGATCTTTCCCTTACTTAATAAATAGCATGTATAGGATTCGGAAAGTCCAGCATCTATTTTGTACCTCATTATATTAGATAAGGATGTGAGAAATTCCTTGTTATCATTCGCAGCCATATATGCCAGTCCGAGTTCAGCCTCTGCGGCCTTACAGGCAAAATAGCTTAGTGAACACGCTTTTCGTCCCTCTTTAGTACTGGCTGATATTAGTGCCCATAATATTGCTTTGTCTGCCAAATCTAACTCTCTCTGAAATTGTCTTGCAGTAACTGCACTCGCAGAAATAGAGAAAAAAATACAATTGTTAATAACCTTGCCATATTTTTTAGTCCGTAACTGTTAATGTGCTATCTGGCTCTGAAAATATTAACTCATTTAATTTTTGCATGTCATTAGATAAACCAGTTATACAACCCTCGGAACAGAATCGAGGTCCTAAAGACGGACCAAAAGCGTTTAAACAACTATGTATTGAAAATCCATTGCGATTATAAGTTCCTGTATTAACTGACGGTACTAATCGTATGCCGTCAGGTTTTCTATTGCTTGCTCCCGGGTCATTAACATTCCAACTCCATAGGCCTTGAGGTATTGGCCATCTATTTATAAATGTGTACAACGGGGATTATTTTTACATTGCATATTATTACCAGAAGCGACTGGAATACTAAGCACATCATAAAAATTATCATCACATGGTATATCTGAAACACACGAAAGCATACCTAAAGTTATGCTGTATAAACAGGTGGCTAATCCCAAGGGGATCGATTCCAGAAATCGGGTTCAACGGATACTGATAAAAATTCCACCTACCTTCCAGCCCAATCGGAGCCTGAGTGTTATACCGCCCCTGCTGCGGTTAATGTTACCGATAATAGTTATAGTACAGCCCTGATTCATCATCATACTACTGCTGCGGCAGTCTGATGAACTATTGCTTTTACGGATTCTCCTTATTCTTCCTTCTATCCATTCGCTTTAGCTTTTTGAGCTCTTGAAGTTTGCTCTTTGCATCAATATTACCGTTATTTACAGCGAATTCCATCCAATAAATAG
>NZ_JAVUPQ010000274.1:0-1594 GCF_032029835.1 Escherichia sp. AM3
GCGATTTTCTGGCCACGTCCCACAATAGCCACAACGAATTGTGGCCGGCTGAACCAGCGACACAAGACGATGTAACGGATACGGGGGATAAAGGTTTTGTCGCCCGTATGACCCGCGTACCGGAAAATGCAGTACAGCAGGCGCTGGCCGGTAAAGGCCGCAAAGTCACGTCACTACTGAAGCCTGTGGCGTGGATGTTCGTCATCGCCGCTCTGCTGATCGCACTCGATTCTGCGGCAGGCGTAGGGGTGCTGATACTGTTGCAGCACGGCATTGACTCCGGTGTCGCCGCAGGCGATATGTCGACCATCGGCCTCTGTGCCCTGCTCGCCCTGAGCCTGGTCATTGTGGGCTGGTGCAGTTATTCTCTGCAGACGGTCTTCGCCGCCAGAGCGGCGGAATCAGTTCAGCATTCGGTGCGCTTGCGCAGCTTCGGCCATATGCTGCGTCTTGGACTCCCCTGGCATGAAAAGCATGCCGATTCGCGTCTTACCCGCATGACCGTTGATGTGGACTCTCTCGCCCGCTTTCTGCAAAACGGCCTTGCCGGTGCGGCCACCAGTCTGGTGACGATGTTCGCAATCGCCGCCACCATGTTCTGGCTCGACCCGTTCCTGGCGCTGACGGCATTAAGCGCAGTGCCAGTGGCCGCACTGGCAACCATGATTTATCGCCGCCTCAGTACCCCTGCTTATGCACAGGCACGGCTGGAAATAGGCAAAGTCAACAGCACCCTGCAGGAAAAAGTCTCTGGCATGCGTGTCGTGCAATCGCATGGTCAGCAGGAACTGGAGGGCGCCCGGCTGCGCGCGTTATCGGAGCGTTTCCGCGCAACCCGTGTGCGAGCACAAAAATACCTTGCAGTCTATTTTCCGTTCCTGACATTCTGCACCGAGGCCTCCTATGCCGCTGTTCTGTTAGTGGGAGCTTCGCAGGTCGCCGCTGGAGAAATGACTGCCGGGGTACTGGCGGCTTTCTTCCTGTTGCTGGGGCAATTCTATGGGCCAGTGCAGCAGTTATCAGGGATTGTCGACGCCTGGCAGCAGGCGACAGCCAGCGGCAAACATATTGATGAACTACTGGCGACAGAAGGCACTGAGAACCTCGGCTCCTCTTCGGTCCTCCCTGTCACCGGTGCACTGCATCTTGATGAGGTCACGTTCAGTTATCCCGACAGTCACGAGCCAGCTCTGAACAAACTTACCCTGACGATCCCAGAGGGAATGGTTGTTGCGGTCGTCGGTCGCAGCGGTGCGGGTAAGTCGACGCTGATTAAGCTGATTGCCGGGTTGTATTTCCCCACGCACGGCAACATCAGAATCGGTGTGCAAATGCTCGATGATGCCTCGCTCGCTGAGTATCGTCGCCAGATTGGGCTTGTCGATCAGGATGTAGCACTGTTTAGTAGTGATATTGCAGAAAACATTCGTTATTCACGGCCATCCGCCACCAATGAAGACGTTGAAATTGCCTCACAGCGGGCAGGGCTGTATGAGATGGTGTGCAATCTGCCGCAGGGATTCCGGACACCAGTGAATAACGGCGGAGCCGATCTGTCCGCAGGTCAGCGCCAGTTGATTGCGCTGTCCCGCGC
>NZ_JAVUPQ010000275.1:0-1585 GCF_032029835.1 Escherichia sp. AM3
GGGCCGTTGTAGACATTCAGTATATTGGCGACAACAGTATGGGTAATCTTTAAATAAAACGAGGTATTTATGTTAATCCAAAATATTGATGTTAACGCTCTGAAGAAAAATGAGAAAGAAACGTCTCATGACAAAGGCTGGGGTATTATGGAACAGGGTGCAATAGCACTTGTTGTAATTATCGTACTTGCCCTTGTTTTTGGTGGATTGTATATGTTGCGTTCACGAACCGGTGTGGCAAATGAAAGTTCGAACATACAGACAATCATCACAAGTACTCAGGGGCTGCTAAAAGGTAGCGATGGATATACGTTTACCAGTGGAACCAAAATGACGGGTGCTCTCATTCAGATGGGTGGCGTACCCAAGACTATGACAGTGCGTGGTACTCCATCATCAGGTACAGCAACGCTCTATAACTCATGGGGCGGTGCCGTAACTGTTGCTCCGGCTTCAACATCAGGTTTCAACAATGGTTTTACCGTCACCTATGAAAAAGTCCCACAGGATGCCTGTATCCAGATTGCCACACAAATCAGTCGTACTGGTTTAACTAACGGTATTACCCTGAACAGTACGACTCACAATGATGGAAAAGTCACTACTGAAGAAGCCAGTGCGCAATGCACAGCTGATAATGGCAGCACCGGTACAAACAAACTAATCTTCACCATCAATGGCTAAGGAGTTTTAATGTCCGGGGGTAAAGTGCCCCTCAGACTTATTTCATTAATCCTGCTTTGTTCTCTTATTTATCCCGCCCGAGCTTCATACATCGCCCCCAAACAAATCTGGACTAACAAGTGGGACAATTGCTTTGCCGCCGCCGGCGCACGCTATCAAATTGAACCATTATTGTTGAAGGCCATTTCTGCCGGGGAATCTTCATTGAAGCCGGGCGCAATTAACATAAATAAGGACAGAAAAACAGGCAAAGCCAGTAGTACGGATTATGGGTTGATGCAAATAAACTCAACCCATATTCCAAAGCTTATAAAGATGGGCGTAATCAAAAAGTCTGAGGATTTAATTACCAAACCATGTCTTAATATCCATATAGGAAGCTGGATACTGGCAAGACATTTTCAGATATGTGGCGTCAGCTGGAATTGCCTTGGATCATACAATGCCGGATTCCGTAAGGACAGACATGAAACAAGAGAGCAATATGCTAATAAAGTATGGAGAATTTATCGTGACATGAAAGGGATATGCCTTCCCGGGCAGGGAGGCAGACAATGCAGACAATCGTAGGCATAAGTCTCTCCCCTGTTTATATCCTCCCATTGATGTTCATATTTTCCATTATTGGACGAACTCTGTTATTCAGAGTTCGTTATTTTTTATCTGATACAGAACATCTCTGGTATAAGACACACACTGCAGTTCTGTCAGGAATATGGCTATATAGTATAGCTGTGGCATTAATTATTTTATCGCCATCCCAACTTCTCTACCGTATTCATGCTGTTCTTATTCTTTCGTTCATGCTGCAAATGGCAGTAACGGATGCACTAACAGGCCTCTTACCTGGTACATTCACCAGGCGTTTTTTAATCGCTGGAATATTATCACAAATCATAAC
>NZ_JAVUPQ010000276.1:0-1578 GCF_032029835.1 Escherichia sp. AM3
GCCCCGGATACTTCCATCATTTTTCCCAGTATCGTGCCAAGGCCGATAACCGCTGCGAGGAACCCCAGCGTTCCGCCAATTCCACTTTCAATAGCATTTACCATATCCAGTGGCCCCATGCCCATCATCGTTCCCACGAAGAAGCTGGCCAGCAACAGCGCCAGAAACGGGTGGAATTTGAACTTCACGATGGTCAGTACAATTAACACGATGCTGATAAGCAGCGTGCTCACAACCCAGATTTGAGAGTGCATATCTCACCTTCCCCTGTGATTAACCTGATGATATTGGACAAAAAAACAACGCAGGCTGACAAACGATAAAATTTGCCTTTCACATGAGGTAAATTGCATCAATGGAGTGATTTACATCTAAAAATGAAGGTGAATTGAGATATGGTTCACTTTAGCTCATCTCATAGCTGAAATTTTGCCGCTATTTTTTTACACTTAAGCGAAAAATGAGGTGATTATGGAACCCCTTCGTGAAATAAGAAATCGGCTGCTTAACGGCTGGCAATTATCAAAAATGCATACTTTTGAAGTGGCTGCCAGGCATCAGTCCTTCGCCCTGGCGGCAGAGGAATTGTCGCTGAGCCCCAGTGCGGTAAGTCACCGTATCAATCAGCTGGAAGAAGAATTGGGCATTCAGTTGTTTGTTCGTTCCCATCGCAAAGTGGAATTAACGCACGAGGGGAAACGTGTTTATTGGGCGCTAAAATCGTCGCTGGATACCCTGAACCAGGAAATTCTTGATATCAAAAATCAGGAGTTATCGGGAACGTTAACTCTGTATTCCCGGCCCTCTATCGCCCAATGCTGGTTGGTGCCCGCATTAGGTGACTTTACACGCCGGTATCCGTCTATTTCGCTCACCGTGCTCACTGGTAATGACAACGTCAATCTGCAACGTGCCGGAATCGATTTGGCGATCTACTTTGATGATGCGCCGTCAGCGCAACTCACTCATCACTTTCTGATGGATGAAGAAATCCTGCCAGTATGTAGCCCGGAATACGCTCAAAGACATGCTTTAACCAACACGGTAATTAACCTGTGTCACTGTACGTTGCTCCATGACAGACAGGCATGGAGCAACGACTCCGGTACGGATGAATGGCATAGTTGGGCGCAACATTATGCGGTTAATTTGCCGACATCTTCTGGAATTGGCTTTGATCGTTCTGATTTAGCTGTTATTGCCGCGATGAATCATATTGGGGTGGCGATGGGAAGAAAACGCCTGGTACAAAAAAGGCTTGCCAGTGGTGAGCTCGTCGCGCCGTTTGGCGATATGACGGTGAAATGCCATCAGCATTATTACATCACCACATTACCGGGCAGGCAGTGGCCAAAAATTGAAGCGTTTATTATCTGGCTAAGAGAACAGGTAAAAACCACTTCATAATGAATAAAACCACGAGTTCCTGGTGTGCCTTATTCGGCCTGCTAGTTCGAATTTAATTTACGGTTTTTATGTGGTTTTAGGGATAAACACAAGGATGGTGTCCCCTGCAGGAATCGAACCTGCAATTAGCCCTTAGGAGGGGCTCGTTATATCCATTTAACTAAGAGGACA
>NZ_JAVUPQ010000277.1:0-1577 GCF_032029835.1 Escherichia sp. AM3
CCGGCCCAAAGGGCCGGCACAGAGTCGCTTTTAATTATGAATGTTGTAACTACATCTTCATCGCTGTCAGTCTTCTCGCTGGAAGTTCTCAGTACACGCTCGTAAGCGGCCCTCACGGCCCGCTAACGCGGAGATACGCCCCGACTTCGGGTAAACCCTCGTCGGGACCACTCCGACCGCGCACAGAAGCTCTCTCATGGCTGAAAGCGGGTATGGTCTGGCAGGGCTGGGGATGGGTAAGGTGAAATCTATCAATCAGTACCGGCTTACGCCGGGCTTCGGCGGTTTTACTCCTGTATCATATGAAACAACAGAGTGCCGCCTTCCATGCCGCTGATGCGGCATATCCTGGTAACGATATCTGAATTGTTATACATGTGTATATACGTGGTAATGACAAAAATAGGACAAGTTAAAAATTTACAGGCGATGCAATGATTCAAACACGTAATCAAAATCTGCAGTTTATGCTGGTTATGCTGGCTGCATGGGGCATTAGTTGGGGAGCCAGATTTGTCATGGAGCAGGCCGTTCTGCGTTATGGATCAGGAAAAAACTATTTGTTCTTCAGTCATGGTACTGTTCTGATGTACCTGCTGTGTGTTTTCCTGGTATACCGCCGTTGGATAGCTCCGCTACCGGTCGTTGGTCAGCTGCGCAACGTTGGCGTACCGTGGCTGGTCGGTGCGATGGCCGTGGTGTATGTCGGTGTATTTCTGCTCGGTAAGGCGCTGGCTCTGCCTGCTGAGCCATTTATGACGAAACTTTTTGCCGATAAGTCCATACCTGACGTGATCCTGACGTTGCTGACCATCTTTATCCTTGCCCCGTTGAATGAGGAAACGCTGTTCCGGGGGATTATGCTGAACGTCTTCCGTTCACGGTACTGCTGGACGATGTGGCTGGGGGCGCTGATAACGTCGTTGTTGTTCGTCGCCGCGCACAGCCAGTATCAGAACCTGCTGACACTGGCAGAACTGTTCCTGGTGGGGTTGATTACATCAGTGGCCAGGATCAGAAGTGGTGGCCTGCTGCTGCCGGTATTGCTGCATATGGAAGCAACCACGCTGGGTTTACTGTTTGGTTGAAAGTTATATTTTTATTAAACATTGTGCGTTAAAGCCTGGTGTGTTTTTTTAGTGGATGTTATATTTAAATATAACTTTTATGGAGGTGAAGAATGCATACCACCCGACTGAAGAGGGTTGGCGGCTCAGTTATGCTGACCGTCCCACCGGCACTGCTGAATGCGCTGTCTCTGGGCACAGATAATGAAGTTGGCATGGTCATTGATAATGGCCGGCTGATTGTTGAGCCGTACAGACGCCCGCAATATTCACTGGCTGAGCTACTGGCACAGTGTGATCCGAATGCTGAAATATCAGCTGAAGAACGAGAATGGCTGGATGCACCGGCGACTGGTCAGGAGGAAATCTGACATGGAAAGAGGGGAAATCTGGCTTGTCTCGCTTGATCCTACCGCAGGTCATGAGCAGCAGGGAACGCGGCCGGTGCTGATTGTCACACCGGCGGCCTTTAATCGCGTGACCCGCCTGCCTGTTGTTGTGCCCGTAACC
>NZ_JAVUPQ010000278.1:0-1569 GCF_032029835.1 Escherichia sp. AM3
GGAGGGTACTGATAAATGGTATAGATATACGCCAAATTGGAATAAATAATTATCACCGGATGATAGCCTGTGTTATGCAGGATGACCGGCTATTTTCAGGCTCAATTCGTGAAAATATCTGTGGTTTTGCAGAGGAAATGGATGAAGAGTGGATGGTAGAATGTGCCAGAGCAAGTCATATTCATGATGTTATAATGAATATGCCAATGGGATATGAAACATTAATAGGTGAACTTGGGGAAGGTCTTTCTGGCGGTCAAAAACAGCGTATATTTATTGCACGAGCCTTATACCGGAAACCAGGAATATTATTTATGGATGAGGCAACCAGTGCTCTTGATTCAGAGAGTGAACATTTCGTGAATGTTGCCATAAAAAACATGAATATCACCAGGGTAATTATTGCACACAGAGAAACAACGTTGAGAACTGTTGATAGAGTTATTTCTATTTAAACCATAGAGGAATTACAAGCGTATGAGGAATATTTCTTCCTGTTATAATTCCTCGTTATGCTCAGATATCTGTTGGAGGTGGAATGGAAGATAGACAATCCACCAAGAAGAAATATCATTCTGTGTGGATTGTCCAATAACTGTTCTTTCTTATATTAAATAATACTATTTATAAACAAACATCACTAAGATTATTTGGACTCCAATTACACAATCTTCCCGCAGCATAGTTCCATGCTTCTGAAGGTATCCCTTCGGGTTTTTGCTTAATTGTTCCCCCTAAACCGGATGGAGACATTGCAGGATTAGGTTTGTGAGTGGATGCATAGTCATATATTGCACCTCCAGCCACACCCCCAGCAGCTGCTCCAATTCCTCCTGCAACAAATTGCCCGGATAGTGTTCCTATAGCCATCGCAATATCACGCCCTGAAGCACCACCAGAAACAGAATCTAATTCATTTAGAGTCAGAGTTCTCATATGATCTCCTTTTTATCTTATCGGATATTGAATAATAATTATCACCAACAAAGTAACATATTGCAGACATTAATGCAGAGAAGCAAAATGTATGCATGGATAAAAAGTCCTTTCCTCTAAAAACACAATCATATATAGCTAATGCAATATATATTGCGGTGGCATTTATTATAAATGCAAATAACAACTCTAATTTTGTTCTTTTTCTATCCATTACTTTTTATCCCATTACTTTCTATCCCATTACCACACAAACACTAACGATAATGATTATCGTTAACATAGTCAAGAGTGAAGGGTAGGAGGCCCTCAACCCCCTATAAGGGGTCCGCTTGGAAAACGGATTTCCCCACGTCAAGAGAATTGATTTGAACGAGTGGCTTCGCTACAAACAGCTCCCGTTTGTGTGTGAAAAACCCCTCTCAACAGATCTCAACTCTGCACGATATCTACAGGAGATTGCTCCAAAAGGCAGTATCGTGTCTTTTAACTACCGATATAACCCCGTCATCGACATGATAATGCGTCTGAGAAATGAGAAGAAATTAGGTGAACTGCATTTCTTCTCAGCAGAATTTAATAAAAATTCTGCACTGACCCGCCATCACCTGACCTGGCGAGACTCCGCACAAC
>NZ_JAVUPQ010000279.1:0-1561 GCF_032029835.1 Escherichia sp. AM3
GCTTAAGGTCATTGTAATCATTCTGCATTGTATCCCCCTTTACACACGAGCCAGCGGCTGAACAGAAATACCTGAGCCAACAAACGCTGCAATCTTTACTGACAGTTCTTTAACAGACTCAGGCCAGTTCAGAGCATCAACATTTAAGACACCTGTCTTATAGACCTGAGCCTGTGTTTTTTTCGCGGTGTCGATTTGTACAGCGGAAACATAAACCGCTTTACCTACGCTCGAACCATCCCATACCACCAGTGCACCTGTTGCATCTTCCTGCATCAGTGGCGTAAATGCAGGAATTACCCCTTTATTAGCTGAAAAGATCCCCAGCGTAGTCACCAGTGCTTCAGTGCCAGCCATGAGTTCAGTGTAATGAGTAGCCATTGCTCCCCCTTAGCCAATGCGAACGGTAACAAAACGATTGATGCGGGCCGGTATTGGCTGTGGTGCTGAATATGTCTGCACATATTCAATAGCCGGATCACCAGGCACAATATAGTTTTTCGGTGCAAGTTCGGCTTTAGTCAGCCCCATTCGGATTAGCTCCGGATCCTGAATACCGCCATAGGCGACAATCCCCTGAAGAGCCGTATTGCCAAGCACCATCAAATCAGGATCAAGGAAATGTTTTTCTGTTCCGTCCTCGTCGGTATAACGCCCGCTGTAAACAACAATCGCAACATCGCCCATATACCCTTTAAAACTCACCGAATCACCAAGGTCTTTAAGGGCCGTTTCCAGTTCGGAATTAGAACCACGACGGGTATCCAAAGCCTCTTTTATCGCTCTGAATGAACGGTATTTCTTCCATACATTACCACCCATAATGATGATATTAGTGACGCCCTCACTAAATTCTGCGTAGCTCTCAATATCATCATTTGGATCAAAAGTTTCTTTATCCTTACCTGACCACTCAGTACCGCCAGACTGAGTGATGATATTTTGTGGTTTTATATTCCAGTCCAGCTCATAACGTTCAATACCATCGCCCTCAATGATATTTTTCCCCGTTGTGATTGCCTGAACAGCAAGCCATTCAATACGTGCACGAATAGCTTTAGCCTGATTTACAATCGCCTGTTTAACTTTAATATTACGCGCCCCAAAAGCATTGTATTGCTCAGGTGACACACCAGCAGGGCGCACAGCTAACTTATTTGGATCAATGCTGCTTTTCGGCTTCATATAGCCTGGACGAATTGTTTTTGATTCGTACCCTTCGTCACGTGAAACTTTACTACCCACCATAGGAGAACAAAACGCTGCAATTGGGATATTTGGATCGTCGATTGTATCAAGAATAATATCGCGCGATTCAAACATTACCGAGCGAGTAAAAAACAAACTGGTAAATAACGCATTTAGTTGTTTTTGTACATCTACAGCATTAACTACCTGTACAAGCTGAGTAGGTGAATATAAATCAACCATACGCATCCTCTTTGCATTCATTAAAAATAATTGTGGATATATGCTATCACCGATATTTGTCATGCGAACACATGCAACCGAGTGCAATGTTGTATAAAGTTTTGGGGTGACAACTTCAGTGCGGACACGT
>NZ_JAVUPQ010000280.1:0-1557 GCF_032029835.1 Escherichia sp. AM3
GGCGGCAAGACGGGCTTTTTCTGCCATCATCGCCATGAATGCGGCACCTTCCTTCCCTGACGGCGCATCGCTGGTCAGCGAATAATGCTCACATTCCAGGCGGATTCTGGCGGGATTGCTGTACGCTCCACTGCCAAATACATTCAGACAGAGTGTCCATGCCAGAAGTGCCAGGGATTTGTCTGATTGCTGCATCAGTGCCGCCTGGACTGCCAGCGTGCGCTCTGAGGACATTTTCGTCAGCAGCGGCAGACTGATTTCCTCCACTGAGGCTTTCTCCTGCACCTGTTCCGTGCGGTAATCGTTATCAGCCACATCATCCTCACTGCGCAACTGCACACCACGCTGGACACACACGTTGCCATAACGCCAGGACACCACCACGCCACTTCCGGCACGCATCTCCGGCGTCCACGCCCTGACCTTCGCCATGCAGCGCATCAGCTTCATTTCGGCTTCCAGCAGGTCGGATTCCTCACACTGGTTTTCCAGCGCATCGTAACGTGCCATCAGTTCGTTCAGGCGTTCTTCTTCTGCCTCCGTCAGCACCGCTTCCGGCTCCGGCAGACTGCGGTATGTTCCGGCATCCTCACGGCAGAAACCAACAGGCTCCATACGTCCGGCGCACCATTCCCAGCCTTCGGCTTCCCGAAGGTGTTCGGCGACAGCCTGGAGTTTTTCCAGCAGGGCGGCATCGAGCGCCACGCAGTCCACATAGCCACCCTCGTCGTCACTGAACAAATCGGTGCGCAGTTCATCTGGCGAGAAGGTATCAGCCCCCACGAAGCGGAATTTACTGTTCCCTGCCACCGCCACTTCACTTTCGGTCACCAGACGACGAATGGTCTGTACTTCCGGTTTACCGCCCCATCCCGACTGACAGGCGGCTTCAAACACCTGCACCTGACGCGCGGTGTCGTTCTCCAGCGCCAGCGCCTGACAGTGCTCGGTGGTGATGCGGTCTTCTGCCAGCGCATCGAGGATGACAGGCGCAAGGTCTGCCAGTTTCAGCATTCGCTGAACGTGGCGGGGTGAATAGCCCAGCAAATCACCGATTTGTGCAGGCGTTTTGCCTTCCTGCGCCATTGCGCGGAATCCGGCAATCTGTTCGGCAGGGTGCATATCCCGACGATGACCGTTCTCGGTCATTGATGCGGCAGTCGCCAGCTCCTGCGGAATAATTTTTACGCGGACAGGCCAGTCAGCCGGAATGATTCCACGCTCTGCCAGCATGTTGAGTGCTGCCAGTCTGCGACCACCTGCGGCGACACCGTAACGGTCACCAGGCAGGGCATGAACAACCAGATTCTGCAGCAGGCCGACTCCCTTAATGGAATCAGCCAGTTCACTGACGGACTCCGCAGAATACGGCACCGTGCGCACATTCAGCGGTGATTTAATCAGTGAGGCCAGCGGCACGCTCACTTCCTCCGTCTGCGCCAGCAGGGCAGACAGGACTGTTTCCTGCGTTTTTGCAGATTTACGGCTTGCTTTGCGGGTGGTTTCTGGTTCACACTTCGTTACAGGCATAATCATCCCCTTATAATTGCTTATGTC
>NZ_JAVUPQ010000281.1:0-1522 GCF_032029835.1 Escherichia sp. AM3
GTTTGGCGGTGAACCCATCGCTGCCGTGCTGGGCGCTTATGAGTTCAAAAATACCGCGCCTGACATGAAACTGCTGCAATACGTCAGTGCAGTGGGCGCAATGGCGCACGCACCGTTCCTGTCCTCCGTTTCCCCGGAGTTTATGGGGCTGAACTCGTGGACCGAACTGCCTAATATCAAAGATCTTTATGCCATCTTTGAAGGTCCGGCCTACACCAAATGGCGCGCCCTGCGTGACTCGGAAGATTCGCGCTATTTAGGGCTTACGGCACCCCGCTTCCTGCTTCGCCAGCCCTATTCACCAACAGATAACCCTGTTAAGAACTTTAACTATTACGAAGATGTCAGCCAGAACCACGAAGATTATCTGTGGGGTAATACGGCCTGGATGCTGGCATGCAATATCGCAGACAGTTTTGCCAAATACCGCTGGTGTCCAAACATTATCGGTCCGCAAAGCGGCGGCGCAGTGAAAGATCTGCCGGTGCATCTGTTCGAAACGATGGGGCAGATTCAGGCCAAAATCCCAACCGAGGTGCTGGTCACCGATCGCCGCGAATTTGAACTGGCTGAAGAGGGTTTTATCACCCTTACCATGCGTAAAGACTCTGATAATGCAGCCTTTTTCTCTGCAAACTCGGTACAAAAACCGAAGCACTTTCCGGGAAAAGATGCAGAAACCAACTATAAGCTGGGTACGCAGCTTCCTTATCTCTTCATCATCAATCGGTTAGCGCACTACATCAAGGTGTTGCAGCGTGAACAACTGGGGTCATGGAAAGAAAGGAGCGACTTAGAAAGAGAGCTTAATACCTGGATCCGTCAGTATGTTGCCGACCAGGAAAACCCGCCTGCAGACGTGCGCAGCCGCAAACCTCTGCGCGCTGCCAAAGTTGAGGTTATGGATGTAGAAGGCGAACCCGGCTGGTACCAGGTTGCGCTAAGCGTGAGACCTCATTTTAAATTTATGGGGGCAAATTTTGAGCTTTCCCTGGTTGGCCGGTTAGACAGGGAGTAACACACCATGATACCGGATCGGGAAAGAACCACAGGTTCTCTTTTTGAGCGTATGGAAGCCTCTTCGGCCAGAAACCGGCAGGGAGGCAGTATTCATTCGCTCAGGCAATCCATTCGCCAGAACCTACGAAACATTCTTAATACCCGGTCCGGTAGTTGCCGGGGTGCGCCTGAGCTGGGCATTGATGAACCGGAAGGGGCTGAAAACTTCCGCGAATCCATGAGTCGGGCCATCGAGCAATGTATAGAACGCTATGAACCCCGGATCTCACACGCTGAAGTGCAGGTAGTGGTTTCATCCGCCTCCAGCCCGCTGGATATGACGTTTCATATTACAGCCTGGGTGACATTTAACGAAACGCATGAGGTGCTTGAATTTGATATGGCACCGAATGGCAGCCAGCATTACCGGGTGGACTGACAAATGGAATTTGAAGAACGCTATTTCCGGGAAGAACTCGATTACCTGCGCCAGCTTAGCAAGCTGCTGGCAACGGAAAAACCC
>NZ_JAVUPQ010000282.1:0-1515 GCF_032029835.1 Escherichia sp. AM3
TGAAAACCCGCATTAGTCAGCATCCTGGCCATGACAACTGATGCAGGAAGACAGGATGCCTCCACTTTATGGCCGGGAGTAGCATCCAGAATACTTTGCAACATGGAGCGCCCAAATCCTTTTTGTCTTTGACTCCTGGTAACACCAAACATCCTGATTTCCAGATGTGAAGCAAGTCCATTTGCACCATTTTTGCCCGTCAGTAGGGCAAAACCTATCGCTGCGCCATTATGTTGAGCATCAAAGACAAACAAGAAATCGGCGCAATTCTCTCCCCGTTCCCGCCTGGCAATGGCTTCTGAGATCTGACTTTCGAACTGAGACAGTCCGTCATCATCATCAAAGTTAAAATACCCATCCCGCATACCGTCGCGAATCACCGCTATGATAAAGGGAACATCCTGTTTGGTTCCAAAGCGCATTTCAGGGGCAGATAACACCGTCATCAGTTTGTCTCTCGTAACCGTTATTATTCCATCAATTTGATTACATGGAGGTAAAGAGGTCAATAGAAATGAACGGGGTATTTCGCTGATGACCATTTGATCGGTGTTAGTGGTTTCAGTAGCAGAGCCAGGAGGTATATAAGGCCAGCAAAAATGCCAGCCTTTTTCATTTAAACCGGTTTTCTTATGATTCTCTTGATCGGCATTCCTGCCTTATCAAAATATCGGGTTGGCCATATTTCTTGAGGTTCTTCACCAATTGCATTAGCGATGATGATCTCGCCTCTAGGCCAGTCACGTGTCAGTGCATTTGCCAGAGTGCTGCTTGAAAGACCGTTAGCCCTACTCAGTGAGGCAAGTGACAAACCTTTCTTATGTAGCGCAGCTATGATGTCTGCCTTATGCCAGTCCTGTTTTTCCATCTCCATTTCCTTTGGTGGTGAATCGGAACATGGTTTGCAGTACCAGCTAATGACGACTGGCGAGCCGTAAGGCTCCCACGCCCCGACCCACCATTGACAAAAAACAGGCGAGCGAGTGCGAACCGTTCAAGTACATGAACGGCGTGTCATTAGTCGGGGCTGCAAATCCCCACTCTTACGATTTAGTAAGGGCTACAACAGTTTACAGCATTTAAAGGGTGTATCAGAAGTGTTAATGCCGTAAGTTTGCGAGTCGGTTTGAAATTCAGATAATAACTATGCTTAATGGCCTGTTCAGGAAAGCACTTCGATGCTGTTCATATAGCCAAAGCCGAATATCCGCTTTCTGCCGATCCCGAAAGCGTATGCCTGTTCAAGTGCGCCGACATCTTCAATCACGCATTCAGCATCGTACTGGCTCATCGGTACAATGATCTTGTGGGATGTACGGCCAACGCTCCCGGGCTTAATAATATGGAACTTGGTGCTTCGAACGATACGTAACCGTCCACAGATCACTCCGGCCCGTTCCAGGTGATAGTGGATATAATCCGGGAGTTCATGGGCAGGTGGGCTTTGTTGAATAAATCGAACTTTTGCTGAGTTGAAGGATCAGATCACGCATCTTCCCGACAACGCAGACCGTT
>NZ_JAVUPQ010000283.1:0-1514 GCF_032029835.1 Escherichia sp. AM3
TACGCCGTGGGTCGATGTTTGATGTTATGGAGCAGCAACGATGTTACGCAGCAGGGCAGTCGCCCTAAAACAAAGTTAGACATCATGAGGGTAGCGGTGACCATCGAAATTTCGAACCAACTATCAGAGGTGCTAAGCGTCATTGAGCGCCATCTGGAATCAACGTTGCTGGCCGTGCATTTGTACGGCTCCGCAGTGGATGGCGGCCTGAAGCCATACAGCGATATTGATTTGTTGGTTACTGTGGCCGTAAAGCTTGATGAAACGACGCGGCGAGCATTGCTCAATGACCTTATGGAGGCTTCGGCTTTCCCTGGCGAGAGCGAGACGCTCCGCGCTATAGAAGTCACCCTTGTCGTGCATGACGACATCATCCCGTGGCGTTATCCGGCTAAGCGCGAGCTGCAATTTGGAGAATGGCAGCGCAATGACATTCTTGCGGGTATCTTCGAGCCAGCCATGATCGACATTGATCTAGCTATCCTGCTTACAAAAGCAAGAGAACATAGCGTTGCCTTGGTAGGTCCGGCAGCGGAGGAATTCTTTGACCCGGTTCCTGAACAGGATCTATTCGAGGCGCTGAGGGAAACCTTGAAGCTATGGAACTCGCAGCCCGACTGGGCCGGCGATGAGCGAAATGTAGTGCTTACGTTGTCCCGCATTTGGTACAGCGCAATAACCGGCAAAATCGCGCCGAAGGATGTCGCTGCCGACTGGGCAATAAAACGCCTACCTGCCCAGTATCAGCCCGTCTTACTTGAAGCTAAGCAAGCTTATCTGGGACAAAAAGAAGATCACTTGGCCTCACGCGCAGATCACTTGGAAGAATTTATTCGCTTTGTGAAAGGCGAGATCATCAAGTCAGTTGGTAAATGATGTCTAACAATTCGTTCAAGCCGACCGCGCTACGCGCGGCGGCTTAACTCCGGCGTTGGGCGCACAATAAGGCTCCTTGCAGAGTTGCTTGAAAGTTGTTACGATTCAAATTCAATCATGAGATAGTCAGCAGATGAGCACTTCCAAGAACGCAGACAAGTAAGCCGCAGCAACCTTCATTTTTCGGTTGTTGCGGCGTTCTCATGAATCCTTTTGCTCTACGGGAGCGCCGCCAAATCCTTTGTTCAAGGAGATGGTTTCGTGAGCTCAAAAAACTTTAGTTGGCGGTACTCCCTTGCCGCCACGGTGTTGTTGTTATCACCGTTCGATTTATTGGCATCACTCGGCATGGACATGTACTTGCCAGCAGTGCCGTTTATGCCAAACGCGCTTGGTACGACAGCGAGCACAATTCAGCTTACGCTGACAACGTACTTGGTCATGATTGGTGCCGGTCAGCTCTTGTTTGGACCGCTATCGGACCGACTGGGGCGCCGCCCCGTTCTACTGGGAGGTGGCCTCGCCTACGTTGTGGCGTCAATGGGCCTCGCTCTTACGTCATCGGCTGAAGTCTTTCTGGGGCTTCGGATTCTTCAGGCTTGTGGTGCCTCGGCGTGCCTTGTTTCCACATTTGCAAC
>NZ_JAVUPQ010000284.1:0-1486 GCF_032029835.1 Escherichia sp. AM3
CGCATCCGCTCCTTGATGAACGCATGCCCCGTCTTCGACATCACCGGCTGGCCGCCGTTGCGGGTCACGATGTCTACCGTATTCCACGTCAGGCGCGGGTCGTGAATGATTTTCGCTCCCGGCTGCTTCTGCAGGAACGCCTCAGCCAGCAGGCCGACAATGTAATACCCCTCGATAAACGACGCCTCGTCATCGAACAGGAAGCAGCGATCGAAGTCGCCGTCAAAGGCAATCCCCATGTCGGCCTGATGCTCGCGCACCGCGTCGGCGGTATCCTGGCGGCACTCCGGCAGCAGCGGATTAGGGATACCGTTAGGGAAATGGCCATCCGGCTGGTGATGCACCTTGATAAAGGTTACCGGCACCCCGGCCGCCGCGAAGCGTTTCTCCACCTCATCAATCACGTGCCCCGCCGCCCCGTTGCCGGAGTTCACCACCAGCTTCAGCGGACGGGTGAAGTTCGCCAGGTCCACGTAGCCCATCAGGTGGTCGACGTACTCCTTCAGCACCGAAATCTGACGCAGGGTCCCGCGACGTTCCGGGTCCACCGGCGGGAACTGGTTCTCCTCCGCCAGGCGCTGGATATCCCGCAGGCCGGTGTCGCCGCTGATGGGCTTCGCGTTCTCGCGCACCAGCTTCATGCCGTTGTAGTTCATCGGGTTGTGGCTCGCCGTCACCTCGATGCCGCCGTCCACCCCGAGGTGGAAGGTGGCGAAGTAAATCTCTTCCGTGCCGCTCAGTCCGATGTCCAGCACATCGGTACCGGCGTCCATTAACCCGCGGGCCAGCGCCAGCTTCAACGACTCGCTTGTGAGGCGCACATCCCCCCCCACCACTATCTTCCCGGGTTTCAGAAATTCGCCGTAGGCGCGCCCGATACGGTAGGCGATGTCCTCGTTCAGTTCCTCACCCAGTTCACCACGGATGTCATAAGCCTTAAAACAAGTTAACTGTGTCATTCTGCATCTTGTCCCGAAAATAATTAGCAACGACCATACTGGTCTTTAATACGAATAATGTCGTCCTCGCCGAGGTACGACCCCGACTGGATCTCCAGCACTTCCAGCGGAATACAGCCAGGGTTTTCCAGGCAGTGCTCGGCGCCAATCGGAATAAAGGTGGACTGGTTCTCGGACAACAGGAACTGCTTGCCGTTGACCGTCACCTGACCGGTGCCGGCGAGAATAACCCAGTGCTCGGCGCGATGGTGGTGCATCTGCATCGAGAAGGCACCGCCTGGTTTCACCGTGATGCGGTTGACGTTGAAGCGCGGGGTCTGGACCACCACGTCGCAGCGGCCCCAGGGACGGTAAATCTCGCGGTGGCGCTTGTATTCGCTGCGCTGGTTCTGCTTGAGGAACTCGACCGCCTTCTTCACGTCCTGGGAACGCTCGCGGTTCATCACCAGCACGGCGTCCTTGGTGCTGACAATCACCAGGTTCTCCACACCGATGGCCGCTACCAGCTTCTCGTCGCTGTTGATGTA
>NZ_JAVUPQ010000285.1:0-1474 GCF_032029835.1 Escherichia sp. AM3
GTGTAGGGAAACTGCAAGGCGCTAAAGATGGTGGAAACCGGGATCTAAAACGCTGGCGTACAGTGGCAATCAGCACCGGAGAAATGGATTTAGAAACATTTATCGCTACTTCCGGGCGAAAAACCAAAGCCGGGCAACTGGTGCGACTGCTGAATATTCCGTTGAGTAAAGCAGTACGCTTTCACGATTACCAGAACGGAAAACAGCACGCAGACGCACTGAAAGACGCTTACCAGCATCACCACGGCGCAGCCGGGCGTGAGTGGATTAAATGGCTGGCAGACCACCAGCAACAGGCTATTAAAACCGTTCGTGATTGCGAAAGCAGATGGAGAAACCTGATCCCATCCGATTATGGTGAGCAGGTTCACCGTGTAGCCGCGCGATTTGCCATTCTGGAGGCCGCATTGCTGTTAGGCGAGGTTGTAACAGGCTGGGATGCTCAGACATGCCGTGATGCGATACAGCACAGCTATAACGCATGGTTGCGCGAGTTCGGCACAGGTAACAAAGAACATCAGCAGATTATTGAACAAACGGAGGCATTTCTTAATGCCTATGGGCTTAGCCGTTTTGCACCATTTCCATACAGCCCGGCAGATTTGCCCATCAAAGATTTAGCCGGATACCGTCAGCGTGGAGAACATGACGAAAGCCCAATGATTTTCTATACATTCCCGGCCACATTTGAAAAGGAGATCGCATGTGGTTTCAACGCAAAACAGTTTGCTGAAGTGTTGAAAAAAGCCGGGATGCTAACCCCACCAAACAGCGGTCGTGGATACCAAAGAAAATCACCACGTATTCAGGGACGACAAATAAACGTTTATGTACTCAATTACCAGCCAGGAGATTATAACTCATCTGAAGAATGAGCTTCTTCATGTGCGTAGAAAAGGTGTTGGTTCAGTTGGTTCAGTTGGTTCAATTTGTAAAGGGTATTGTTTTATAAGGATTTTATTCTTTTTATTGAACCAACACTGAACCAACAACACGGTATTTTGAACCAACACAATGTGACTGAATTGATGCGCACAACACCTGGCTGGCATCAGAGAGTGTTTTACGAGACTTTCGTAAAATCCTGTGTACAAGGGCGTGACGTTTTTGAAAGTGAGCACTACGAAATTTTCGTAGTTCAAAAAACAGCCTCTAAGAAGTTGTTATGCCTGTTCAGCAAACCATCCGCATAGCTGATCGCGAATCAAATTACCAATGGAGCCAGAAGCAAGGGCAGAACTGAAAAGCGCCTGCCGTGAAGAGTAATGCGACACCATAAATATAGTTTTTAGAGTCCATAAAAAACCTGTCAAAACCTGACACACAGAACGACGCCACCAGCTACTGAGCGGTGGCATTTTTTTGTGCTATTTGTTTCATATTCTGCAATTACGATGATGAATATTGCGATTTGTGAAACTATAATAACTGTTGTTTTATACAGTTATAAGGGGGCGTTATGGCTATTTCAGTA
>NZ_JAVUPQ010000286.1:0-1452 GCF_032029835.1 Escherichia sp. AM3
ATCAACGGTAAAAGATTGCACACAACCGAACTCATCAGTTGCATATGAAACGATATCGGTAAATGATTTGCGAACTGGAAACAGATCGCTCATATTAATAATAGCCATAATTAATAGTTTCCTTTTTTGGATTGTTTGATTTGTTCTGCTTTTGCTTTAATCAGATCCTGCATAGTAGGTTTCTGTTCATCAGCAGACTTAAAAAGCTTATCACAATGTTTTTTCAATTCTGTGGGAGTGATCCCCAGCATATAAGCCGTAGCATTGAATGTTTCATCAGTGATAACCAATTCTTCGTTACCATTCTTTAGAATGAGATTTTGCATTATTGCTTTACCTTTATTCCTAACAGTCTTGTTTAGTGCTGATAAAAATAAAACCGGAAGGGGAAAGCTTCCGGCTTTATGAATACAACATTTGAAGGATGTTATAGAGTGTTACTAAATCGCAGTTTATATGAACTTAAAGAGGAGGACATATAAGAATAAGATTGCTTATTGTTATATACCCTTGAGGGGTGAATAACAGGCTTACAGGGAGTAGGCGCTTAGGAGGTCGCCCCCTTTGGAGAGGAATCTATAAACCTGTTATTCGTGCGACGGCTAATCGCTGTCTTTCACAATGTGGATGCATCGATCAGACTTTCAGGAATCACCTATTAACTTTCAAACCTTTTGGATTCTCATTTTAATAGGAGGCGGTGCCGAGATGATTTCGGGGATCATCCACGCTTTCGCGTTCTAAGATTGGCACCTTAATAAACACCAACAAACAAAAACATATTCAGCTTTAAGCTTAGTAGAAAACTGTTGTCAAGAAACAGATATACACCATTATTTGTTTATACGGGGTTTATAGACACTGTAAACAGTGTTTTTAGAAAGTGTTTCATGCTTCGCAGTTGGTTAAAAAGATGAGGGGCCAAATCCGTAGCCCCTGCATTCTTAAGACACAATTTTGATAAAGCAATAAGGAAAATAAAATGAAACTATTAACGAGGGAAACAATTTCTAAAAAATCACTGTAAAGGGAAAGCGGGATAGGTTAGATAGGGCGCGACCCCTTGAGGTCTACCCCGCTTTCGTGTAGGATTAGAATAGGGAGAAGGATTAACGCCAGCTAACACCTATTTTCGATTCCAAACCCCACATTTATTATTCTAACATTTATGTTAGTAAAAGTCAATAGATAAATGCAATTATTTTCAACTTTTTTCGGTTGTCAGTTCCCACTCACCAAATACGCAATTACCATCTAAAACGATTGTTTGATCGTTACCGTTATCATCGGTTACGTGCATCAGGCGGGTGTAAGTGTCGAGTAAGCCGGTATACACTTTACCTACTGTGAAACAATTACCCGCTTTCCCTTCTTCTGTGAGCGCCAGAAGGCGCACACGTTTAGTTTTTGTCATTAGTTGTTAGCCTTATCGATTAATTCATTAATGAGGGG
>NZ_JAVUPQ010000287.1:0-1442 GCF_032029835.1 Escherichia sp. AM3
ATATAATCCTGAAGGTGCAGAAAATGGAAACCTTATTCAAAGTTTTTGAAAAATTTAGTTCCAGACCCCTTTTTTTTATTTTTTTTGGACTCTCACTTTGTGAATTTTTTCAGGAACAATCAGTTCTAATGAATCCATCAGCAGATAACATCGCCAAATTATTTGCAGCGATGATATTAGTTGTTTTTTTAACCTGGGGGTTTGAATGGCTAATTTTTAAGTTCAATGTAAACCTCGAACCTCATGATCAAGGCGATATTGGACCAATGATTGGAACGGCTGCTTTAGCTGTATACTTGGTTTATGCCTTTCATTTTCTCAGTGAAAATCCTGAAGCATTAAATTTAAAGTTATTGACTAACTCTGGTTTTATATACAGCACAACTCTATTATTATTCTCATTAGAAAGTATGAAGCTTAGAAGACTTAAACAAAAGTAAACAACATCATTGCGATGATAAATACAAAAGAGGTATGGCGGTAAATCACCATACCTAAAACATAATAATTTTGGTAGTATCGGTGATACATAATCCACACCAATATTGGAGCGATACTGAGACGCTATAGCCTGATATCTTTCTCCATAACCAATTCTAAGTTGAGATTTAAGATACGTTTTTTTTCTTTCCCTTTTTCTTTCCCTTTTTCTTTTGGGGTTTGTCGTGATGTGAATAATATATCTTTGGTTTCAGATTAAATCCTTCAACAACTTCCTTCCAAGTTTGAACCGCTAATAAAAATTGAATAGAATTGATGTCAATTAATTTTTTAGCTTTTGTAGTAGTTGAGATCCATAAAACCACATCAGTAATTGTCTCTTCAAATTTTACTACTCCTCTTACTATAGTTTGAATTGTAGTTTTTGACTGTTCAATATTATAAATTAGATCATGCGGTTTATCTGATATCTTTACAGCAATAATCTCTCCATTTTTATAAAGATCTGCAACTTCAACATTGTAGTCCTTGCCATTATCACGTAAGGATGGTATTTTTTTTAGCTGGCGATCTAGAAGTATATAACCTTTCTCATCAGACATCTTTTCATTAAAATAATACTCTCTATATTCTAATTTGTCTTTAGAAGTTCCTTCTGCGATTTGTTTTATTTTTTCAGCTTGCCATACTTTGAAGTCGTCTTCCTTAAGAGCATCTTTAACCTCAAATTTTATACTGGCTAAAGAAGTAGACAAATACTTCATAAAAGCAGAGTTAAATCGACTCCATCCTCCCCTCTTAAGGAAGAAGTGCTCACTGCCCTCGCTATAAGTAATGCTCAATATTTCTTTTAACGAGGCTGTATGACCACTGTTATTTTCATTAGTTATCTTAACAAAAACTTTATTGACATCTTTTATATCGTTATTTTTTATGAATTTCTTTACATCTACTATTTTTATGTCATTAATTTTATCTGATGATTGAAGATACTTCCCACT
>NZ_JAVUPQ010000288.1:0-1433 GCF_032029835.1 Escherichia sp. AM3
GTCATCATCGCAGATTTCAATGACATCCCCCGGTACATGGCGAAGCCCTTCCGCACCCACGCTGAAGTCCACGGTCTGCGTTTCCAGCAGTTCCGTTTTAATCAGCCACAGCCCGGCGCGGTGCGCCTGCCCCCGGCTGGTACAGCCAAAGGCATCCATCTTCGTGACGTTACGACCGTAACGGGCAATGGCCTGCGTATCTTCAACAAGCTCTGTCGCCGTCTCCCAGCCGTTGTTCGGGTCAATCCAGTTCACCTCAACGGCATTATGGCGGTCCTTCAGGGCGCTGAAGCTGTAGCGGAACGGCGCGCCATCATCCGGCATCACCACATTACTGCGGTTATAGGTCCACACCTTATCTGATGGTCGGTCCTGCACGAACGTCAGCGTCTGCCCGTTCCATACCGGCATACAGCGCATCGCAGAGCAGAAATCACTGAGCACATCCCACGCCTTGCGCTGTGTGGTCAGGTACGCATTACAGGTGATGCGCGGCTCCGTGCCGCCAAAGCCGTCCGGCACCGACTGGTCGCAGTACTGGCCGATGACATACAGCGCCCATTTGTCCACATCCGCCGCACCAAGACGTTTCCCCATGCCGTAGCGCGGATGGGTCAGCATATCCCACAGACACCAGGCCATGTTGTTGCTGTATGCTGGCTTAAACGTTCCGTCCCAGATACCGCTGTATTGCCGCGTCTGCGGGTTATAGTTCGACGGCACCTGCAGAATGCGCCCGCGAAGATGATAATTACGGCTCACCTGCTGGCTGCCGAACTGCTCCGAATCCACCTGTACGCCGACCAGTGCCGTGTTCGGGTAGCACTGTTTCACATCGATGATTTCGGTGTATGACGACCAGAGCGTTTTGTTCTGCAGCTGGTCTGTGGTGCTGTCCGGCGTCATCCTGCGCATCCGGATATTAAACGGGCGCGGCGGCAGGCTACCCACCACCACCGAGGCCAGATACTGTGAGGTGGTTTTGCCTTTAATGGTGATGTCTTTTTCCGTCACCCAGCCACCGTTACGCTGTATCTGAACCAGCAGGCGGACTTCCGATGGATTCCTGTCCCCCTTTGAGGTGGTTTCCACCAGTGCCTGCACACCGAAGGTAAAGCGCAGACGGTCGATGTTTGCCGACGTGATGGTGCGGGTGATCGGCGTGTCATATTTCACTTCCGTACCCAGCACAGTCTCGGAGCCGGAGGATTCAAAACCTTCCGGCGGTGTCTGCTCCTGCTCACCTGCCCGGAACACCACCGTGACGCCGGAGATGTTGGTATTCCCCTCAGTGTCCAGCACCGGCGTACTGTTCAGCAGCACGCTTTTTAATCCATCCACCGGACCTTCAACCGGCCCTTCGCTGATGGCATCGATCACACTCAGCAGCTGCGTGGACTTCAGGTTGTCCTTCGCTTCGCGCGGGGTATGCC
>NZ_JAVUPQ010000289.1:0-1417 GCF_032029835.1 Escherichia sp. AM3
AAAGTTGCTGAAGGGATTAAAAGCGGGAAGCATTGCCTGATGCACTACGCTTATCAGGCCTGCAAGGGGACGCAATTAATTGAATTTGCGGGTTTTGTGGGCCGGATAAGGCGTTCGCGCCCCATCCGGCATAATACACGCGCACTTTTCCGGCCTCTTTTATCGTTTACTCGTCAATAACAATGCGGCAATAAACGTACAGACACCAATTAGCCCTGCCCAGAGTGGCGATATTCTGGTAATCGCAAAGCTATTATCGATATACAAACATAAAGCCTGATAACCCATATTGGCAATAGTCATCGCCACTGCAAATTTTAACGCATAAATAAAACGAGTCGTGTAGTAAAAGATCCTGGAAAATAAGATAAACGTCGCAGCCCAGGCGATAAAACCTAATGTGTTGGTGCTGCCGGGGGGAGCATTTTCATGCTGTTGTCCTGGATGCGGATAATACGTTAGTGGCGGCGTCGATTGTTTTAATATCTGTGCTTGTAGAACAGCCAATGCATTATTGATTCCCTGATACCAGAGATCTGCATTTAAATAAGCCAGCGTGTGATTTTCTATCAGAAGGCCGAGATGTTTATCGTCCAGACCACTTTCAACCTGGCCGTTGGTGATCATAATTAACCGTGGTTCGCGGGTAGTAAATAGTAACAGAACACTTCCTTTTACATCACTCAATGAAGATGACGCATGCGCCAGCATCGCTTTACCATTTTGTCTGAGACTGGCTTCATTATTAATGTCGGGTAAAACCACAATAAACGGTGCAATTCCCGTTTGTTGGCGAAAAAGCTCGGCTTTATGCGCGATCTCTTCAGCATCTGGTACAGTACCGGTAACGTCCGTAAAAAGTGTCTTCATTATTGGAATTAATGGCTTGCTGGCTGCTGTCAGAGGCAGGAGTATCAGTAAACTGAGCAGTATAATGAATTTTTTCATGGGCGGGACTTCCGTTTCCTGCGTGATTTTTTAGAGGAGGGCATACTTATTAATAAACCGACGGCGATAAAAATAACGCCCATAATGCCGATAAACCCCCATTTAAAAAAATTAACCCACGGGTTATTTATCTCAGCCTTTTCAGGATGCCCGGGAGAATAATAAACATTAACTTTATCGCCTTCGCTGTCTTCATAAAAATCGCTGCCGATACTCGAATTGAAAATTAGCGTGTAATCTGGCGTCGGTCGAAAGGCAACGACGGGATACCACGAACCATCTTTACCCGTGCGATGAGAATGACTGGAGTGCCAGACGGTATCAACAATGACGCCTTCGGTATGAATCGCGTCTTTGCTATAGGTGAACTGGTTATAAAAGACAACAACAGAAATGAGGATCAGTACCAGACCGATACCGAGGAATATACGAAAGAAAACTTTACTGTCCTGACTCATTAGCCACATCC
>NZ_JAVUPQ010000290.1:0-1416 GCF_032029835.1 Escherichia sp. AM3
CTGTCTGAGTGGCCATGAGTCATCCAGTCTGAAACGGTGCCTGACGTTTTGCCGGCAGCAGATACATCGACCGGGCGTTGTTAATTCCGGTTCCGGTAACAGTGGCTCCTGTGTATGAACCACATCAATTTCTGGAAAGGGATACAACCACAAGTCTTTAATGCTGTGTTGCATGAGCAGGCTCCGTACTGGTGTAACGTTTCACGGCTTCCAGAATGATGTTTGCGATTTCATCGGAACAGCATTCTGCAAAAATGAATTCCTGATCGTCCCGACTGTCGTGGGCAATCACATTGCCGTTTTCTGTTCGTCGTAACGTTATGTGCTCCGGGCTCCAGGCAGACATATGTGCCTCCTTGTATTGCCGAATAGGAAGGGCACCGGATAAATGCCAGTGCCCTGGACAAGATTAGCCAATGGAAATTGAGGAAATCCCCAGTTGTTTCTGGCTGCGACTCATCATTTCAGGTCCGGCGACAAGTACCGCCCCAATGACGATAGATACAATGCAACTAGCCAGTCCCATCCCCCCTTGTTTCCCAACTTTTTTCAGGCCAATCAGGCCCCCGAGAAACAGAATTACGCCGATGAACTGCGCAATAGTCAGTGATGATGACTGTGCTGTTTTGGCACCTTGTTCGACATTGCGAACCATATCGGCAAGATCTCCATCGGCAAGAACGGCTTTGGGCAGCAACATCATGGGAATGAGCAGCAGGAACTTAGTCAGTTTGCTCCGGCATGACATTACAAACAGTTGTGCGTGGTTAAATGCGGCGTACAGACGGGCCGCTACGACACGAATACGTGAAATATTTTCTCCTTAACTGGATATATCAGTGGTTTATATGAAGGTGAAAAAAATCAGAAGACGATTCCAATGCTTGCCAGCAGGGCATTGAGGACACGATCGATAAAGACCAGCAGGACGCCGGCAATAAATTTGACGTTTCCCTTACTGACGGATTCACTGGCACTCAGTGCGGTATGTCCATCGAGTCCGGCCTTGCGCCAGATGGATATCCCGTTCATTACAAATCCAACACCGGCCAGCTTGGCCAGCGACAGAACTGCATTTGCTGCGCCAGCAGCAGCGCCAAACGTCTGAGGTTGTACATATGCAATCGGGCCAAATGAGTCAGCCCTGAATCCCATTTGTACGCCTCCGGCGTTAATCATTGCCGGGAGTGATACGAGCATGCAGCTGGTTAACATCCCCGCAATAAATTTTCCGGGAGACATTTTTACCGGACCGGCTGAACGGGCGCGGGCAAACAGGGTAATCATGCTGATCACCCCGATGAATTCTCCCCAGGTAAACAGGAAATCCATTCCGGCACTGAAAATACTGCTGGCAAAGTTCTCAATGGCGGTCAGGGCATCCATGTTCATCAGCGTAACGTCCCTGCACTGGTG
>NZ_JAVUPQ010000291.1:0-1404 GCF_032029835.1 Escherichia sp. AM3
CGGTGGAGCTGCATGACAAAGTCATCGGGCATTATCTGAACATAAAACACTATCAATAAGTTGGAGTCATTACCCCTGGCGTCCAGCACATCACGCGACTAGATGGGCATCTTATTCTTCTTTGCTTCAATCCTAGAGCTTCTTCCAGAGAGGATTTAAAGTCCATCATCTCAACCAGTGAGTTGTAGCCAAAGGATGCAGTGTGCAAATAGTGGTCGGCATCTCGTGGCGATGAGATTACGTAGGTGTACCAGTTTGTCAGCCCCTAAGAGCAAGAGTGTTCAGTCCGTTCTACATAAGTGCCGATTTTACACTGGCTTGCGGTTGGGATCACTTGCTTTGCCGCGTCATGTCCGCCAGACGTGAGGTGAAGGACGTTTTTTCTGGCAAAATAACCGTGGCAAAAGGTGATAAATAACAACATTTCTCATTTGACTGTTAGCATCCGAATAATAACTTTGTGAGCGGTCGGTGGTTTAGCGATTCGTGGCGATACCCTAAAGGCAGCCAATACCCTCCGGGACGGCGTAATTTTGCTTAAAGTTATATTTTTCGACAGCGGAACATTTAGCAAATGGGCAAAAATCGCGCCATGCTTTCCTTCGTTTTGTCTTTTATATCATAGACTTATTTTTGTTTAATGAATGTTTAAGATATGTATTATTTGAGTAATCTATTAATCAGTAGGCTTTTTTATTTTTATTCCCGGCGTCCAGCGCTATAATCTGCGGACGATTTTCTTTGTGGAATGTGCATTGTAGAGCATGAGTCGTTTATCCCACCTGTCGGAACATAGCGCCGCCGCCGTGTGCAAAGGGCCATCAAGCCTGAACGCGCGCGGTCTTCCTGGCGGTGAAGACGATGTCTCTTCTTATCTTTCCCCACGTCGTAAACGCTCCTTTCTGACGGTTGCCAGCATCGGCTGGGCGCCCGTTGCGCTTTTTTCGGTGGCGGTAAGGGCATGCGTTTTGCCCTGCGTAATTGAGAAAGTCCTGATGGTTAACCCGGCGGCAAATGCGGAAAGTGTGATGCGTTTGGCGGCCATGTGAGGGAAGATACATGTTAAAAGCAGAGATATGCCTGAAGGTATATCTCTGCTTTTAGGTTTTCAGGACACGCGTTCCGCCAGACTGTCATTGTTGCCGCTGACTGAACGATCTGCCGACAGCCTGAAGCGAAAGAGGGTGGCGCTTAGCCTGGAGCACGGGAGCAGTACGCATTTTGGTTGCGACAGCCAATGGCGGTAGCGTGCCTCAAAAAGGCCACGCCACCTGACGGTCGATTGATTGATAGTAAAATAAAGCAATTATTTATTTAAGGATCTCATTATGTTACTTCCTGTAATTATGGCTGGCGGTACCGGCAGTCGTCTCTGGCCGATGTCTCGCGAGCTTTATCCGAAAC
>NZ_JAVUPQ010000292.1:0-1404 GCF_032029835.1 Escherichia sp. AM3
GAGTGATATTGATCTTCACTCTGTCATATCTCCGGTAATATGGCGTCAGGCTTCATCATCAGAAAGTGGGCCTGACGACTGAAACAGTGAACAACAGACAGTGTTCGGATTATCAATATTCAGTTTTTAACGTTGAACTGGATTCATTACTGCGTTGTTTAAGAATTTCCCGCGCCGAATCTGCCATTATCATGACTGCACCTGCCAGCATCAGAGTATCTTTCAATACCAGGCGACCAGCACCGGATAAATAAGGGAAACCATGATGAGCGTCACCCAATGCGGGTACCCATGCCTCCGGGGTGGTGATTAAAAATGAGAGTGTTACCAGCGGCGTGGTAAATGCCATCAGTCCTCCCAATAAACCTAACCAGCGATTGACAGGATTAGCCAAAACCAGCAGAGCAATAATCACCTCCACGACGCCAAGACCGTTGGAAAAACCATAGGTATTATTGGCCGTTTGCCATGCCCTTGCTTCTGGTTTGTATTCGCCTTCGTGAGTCAGATACTGTTTATAGTCTTCCGGGTGTTCATAAAAGAACGACATTAGTGGACTGTTTGCGACGAATGGTGTAATGCTGTCTGCCTCGTAAGGGACAAACTTTAATAAACCAATCCACATAAAAACAATTGCAATACTCAGACGAATCAATGTCAGGCCAATTTTATCTCCCCGACTTAACAGGTGCAGGTATTTTTCCATTGTGAACATCCTTATTTATACAATACTGCTGTTGCGGTTGAATTATTATCAATTCGCATCGATGTGACTTTCCAGGATGAAGCATTATATTTTCTGGCTATATCAGCAATGGTATCCTCCAGAACTGTCGGTGATGCTGATACTGACGAGACGCTGATATGTTTCAGAATTATTTTATCATCTGCATTGGTGGAAAATGCCATAACGCCAGATAATAGTGTTGCAAATAAAACAGATTTTTTAAACATATAAAATACCATCAATGAAGTGATTAAGAAGTTATAGAGTAACAGAGAATTAATAAGATTCTTTTCTCTGAGACGCCAGAATATTTGTTCTGGCGTCTGATTTTGAGTTTATTTGACTAATGAAAATAGATCATTGAGTGATTCGCTCATCGACGGATGAGTAAATATCTGATCGCGTAATATGCTATAAGGCAGCCCGGCATCCATCACCATTTTCACTATATTGATCATCTCGTGGGAGTCAACACACAGCAGTGATGCCCCTAACATACGTTGGGTTTTATTATCAACAATCGCTTTTAATACCCCACGAGTATCATTCATCACTCTGGCACGCGGAATTGCAGCTACAGGCAATGTCACCACCTGAATATCAGCACCACTCTCTCTGGCTTGTTCTTCTGTCATACCAACCCTGGACAGGGGCGGTGTCATAAATACGGAATAAGG
>NZ_JAVUPQ010000293.1:0-1399 GCF_032029835.1 Escherichia sp. AM3
GATTTATTGTCACGGTACACTCGAAGAGAACGGAAGCTCATTAGCGCTTTGCTATCAACATTGTAGTGGTTAAAACCGGGTGAAAACTTAAGGACCAGCCGGTACTCACCCAGGTCATAGACAAATGCGTCCTCATAACCTGACTCCCAGCCTTTGTATCGCATTCCCATAAGCTGCCCAACGGTAGCGGATTTACCTTCCCAGCGAGTCAGGCTGTTACTGGTTGACTCGTCAGGTGTGAGCAGCACCGTGCGGCGCGACAACTGGCGAAAAGGCGGCATAATTTCGTAATCGGCAAAAAGCTGTGCAAATTCACTGCGCATTTCTACTGTCATTTCTAACGGGTGGGCAATGCCAATCAGAGCGTCCGCAGGCAGGTCAATTGGCTCATCTTGCGCATTGCAGAACTCCCCCTCTGCGGCCACACGAAAGGCTTTGAGTAAACAACGCGGTTCATTTGCCGGATAAACCCCCCATATTAATCGCTGGGTAACCAGACGGGTAAAGGGATGATTAACAAACAGAGAATGAAAATCTGCCAGCGACCAGCGTCGGGTGGTACGTAGGGCAGCTTCAAGACGCGGGAGCAGGTTTTTGCTCACCTGAGTAGCATCTTTTTTAGCCCTTTTAGTCGGGCCAGTGCCTCGGGCGCTTTCAGTTGATCGTCATCGGCGCGCAACCGGGGAACGCTTTTCTGGCGAACGTTTTGCTGATCAAAGATAACCGGGTTGAGGTTTTAATCGAAGCGACCGGTAAACGGCCGGGGACCAAAATCCAAACTCAACGCCTGCGGATCATCAAGGCCCATGGTTGGGACTAATCTGTCCGCTAGCTCTTCCTGACTTAGCCCGCGATTTTCTGCGACCACCTGAAGAAATTCCGCCGCGTTATCACGTAAGGGGCGGGATTTAGCCCGTTGCGATATATGATGCAGCTGTATCAGCGCCATATCATTATTCATCAGGGTAAGGATGTTCAGGCCGCTGACAGCACGGGCAGATTTGCCTTCTTGTGGCCAGGCGAGGATCTGTGTCGTCAGATCCCGTGCCGTGCTTTCGTCACCAAAGAGACTTAACGCCAGAAATGCCCAGTTGTCTTTTGCGGGGGCACCAGCTTGTTGCCACGCAGTGAAGAGATCCCAGGCAAAAGCTGCCAGCGTTTGTGGCTGGCAGAACGTTTTCAGTTGTTCCAGCCCGCTATAAAAACGTCCCCCCTGGGTAAAGCGCAGCATTTCGCCGATAATTTCCAGAGCGTCACCGGTAACAGGCTGATTATTAGTGATAAGTCGAGGCCTGGACCACATTGCCGGATGCCAGAAATCAGGGGCTTTTGGAATGCGTGCCGGGTAAATGTCCATTGGACCCTGTTTAAGCAACTGCTCCAGGGCAGACCATACATC
>NZ_JAVUPQ010000294.1:0-1398 GCF_032029835.1 Escherichia sp. AM3
ATCGCCGCTACCCGCGAATGAGTTACCGCGAACTGTATAAACCAGATGAAAAACCGTTAGCGATTATGGTTCCGGCGTGGAATGAAACGGGCGTCATCGGCAATATGGCCGAGCTGGCGGCGACCACGCTCGACTACGAAAACTATTATATCTTTGTTGGCACCTACCCCAACGACCCCGATACTCAGCGTGATGTTGACGAAGTGTGCGCTCGCTTCCCGAATGTGCATAAGGTAGTCTGCGCGCGTCCTGGCCCCACCAGCAAAGCCGACTGTCTGAACAACGTGCTGGACGCCATCACCCAATTTGAGCGTAGCGCCAATTTCGCTTTTGCTGGTTTTATTCTGCATGACGCCGAAGATGTGATTTCACCGATGGAATTGCGTCTGTTCAACTATCTGGTCGAGCGTAAAGATCTGATTCAGATCCCGGTGTATCCGTTCGAACGCGAATGGACGCACTTCACCAGCATGACTTACATTGATGAGTTTTCAGAGCTGCATGGCAAAGATGTTCCGGTGCGTGAAGCCCTCGCCGGACAAGTGCCCAGCGCAGGCGTCGGCACCTGTTTCAGCCGCCGCGCCGTGACCGCTCTGTTAGCTGACGGTGACGGTATTGCTTTCGACGTGCAGAGTCTTACTGAAGATTACGACATTGGCTTCCGCCTGAAAGAAAAAGGTATGACGGAAATTTTTGTCCGTTTTCCGGTGGTGGACGAAGCCAAAGAACGCGAGCAGCGTAAATTTTTACAGCACGCGCGGACATCAAACATGATCTGCGTGCGCGAATATTTCCCCGATACCTTTTCGACTGCGGTTCGACAAAAATCCCGCTGGATCATCGGCATTGTTTTCCAAGGCTTTAAAACCCATAAATGGACCTCCAGCCTGACGCTGAACTACTTTCTCTGGCGCGACCGCAAAGGGGCAATCAGTAACTTTGTCAGCTTCCTCGCGATGCTGGTGATGATCCAGCTTTTGCTGTTGCTGGCGTATGAAAGTTTGTGGCCCGATGCCTGGCATTTCCTTTCTATTTTCAGCGGCAGCGCATGGTTAATGACCCTGCTGTGGCTAAACTTTGGTTTGATGGTTAACCGCATCGTGCAGCGGGTGATTTTCGTTACTGGCTACTACGGCCTGACGCAGGGGCTGCTTTCCGTCCTGCGTCTTTTCTGGGGCAACCTGATTAACTTCATGGCCAACTGGCGCGTGCTAAAACAGGTACTTCAACACGGCGATCCACGTCGCGTGGCGTGGGATAAAACAACGCATGACTTCCCCAGCGTGACTGGCGATACCCGCTCGTTGCGCCCGTTAGGTCAAATTCTGCTGGAAAATCAGGTCATCACTGAAGAACAACTCGATACAGCACTGCGTAATCGCGTCGAAGGTCTACGCT
>NZ_JAVUPQ010000295.1:0-1392 GCF_032029835.1 Escherichia sp. AM3
ATGATGCTCTTTCCTTTTATAAAACCATGAGCAGATTTCTTTGGCCTGTAGAAATATTCAAGAACAGGCTTTAGTCTCGTTTGGAGTATCGATAGACCGCCACAAGGAGCATTAATGACTCTTTTTTTACCATTCTTCTTTTCTATTTCAAAAGTACGATAATTATCTTTTTTATGATATAGTATATAAAGTAATTGGCCAGCAGGAACTCCAAGTAAATTGGCAATATCACTTACTGATGTTATAGCAATTTCCCCTGACTCAATCAATATGCATATTTTAATCAGGTTATCAGGGGGAGTAACTTCAGTGCTAGTAAGTGTGTGGTTTATCCATTTAATTTTATGTCCATTGCTGTATGGTTTAGGTTCAATTTGAGGAAGTTCAGATATGAAGTCAGGGCTTTTTTTATTGGCTAATGCGAAGTTATGCATTAATAATTTATCATGTAGCGACAAAACCAACTCCTATCGGATTGTAAACGTTTCGGCTCTGCCCAATCACTTTGCGCATCACTTAGCGGACCACTAGTTAAGAAGCGTTACCATCGACTGAACGGTGGCGTATGTCCTAACATTAGTTCCTTCGAGGCGAAACAACCTCACAAATTTAAGGCAGAGCCGTAGTTTATGATTATCATATTAATAACTAAAAGTGAAGTAAAAATATGCTACTGGAAATCTATTGTTCACTATACAGCTGGTTTCTCCGTTATGAGTATTTATTCAGTAAGTGCATCTTGTCTGTCTATATAGTAGTAGCGCGTTTCTCGCTCACAATAGTCATTAACTTCATTTATGGTTGGAGTATACAAACCACTCGTCAGCAGACTCCCAGGTATCTTTCAGAGTTTCCTGAACAAAAGTTTTAGCTAAATCTTTATCAGTGGTGCGCGTAACAGAAAGGCCATCATTGCTGGTGGCTTTTACGATCACCTCTACATCGTCATAACGCTTACTGATGCGTCGGGTTAATTCTTCCTTTAACGCATCCACAGCACCGTTTGGCATTTTAGTCATTTTCTCTTTGGCTATGCAGATCTCAATACGCATAAAACTCCCTCTACACTGTGTTTGCATACAGCATTATTTTTCAGTGTATAAATAAACAGTGTCAATCGAGCAAAGATTGCTGCATGTACAAATGTTCTTTGGCTACAAATACACCTACTGATCATGTTCTGCTATGCTCTGATACCTCCAAAATGTACAATCAGCGGCATGAATTTTTCTTTGTACATATGATTGTACATAATCAAAGAGACAACAATTATGACAAGCCTTTTGGCCGCAGAGGTAGCGAAAAGAAGAACCTTTGCAATTATTTCTCACCCGGACGCCGGTAAAACTACCATCACCGAGAAGGTGCTGCTGTTCGGACAGGCCATTCAGA
>NZ_JAVUPQ010000296.1:0-1387 GCF_032029835.1 Escherichia sp. AM3
GAGGATAATTACCGACTTACCTTTATTGACTAGCATTGAGCCTGTGTTAGCCACGTAGGTACTTTTTCCTACACCACCCTTATCTGATACGACAAGCAAGATTTTACCCATTTGAGGATTCCTCTCTTTATCATGTAAAGATCATGTAAAGATCGTCTTGTCTTTACATTGTGTGTTTTCTGTAAAGATGATTTTATCTTTACAGTGTCTTTATATTACATAGGATTTACCATGTAAAGCACAAATAAAGACAATCATGTATTTATGTTATCTTTATTTTGTAAAGACTAGCGCATCATTATATTGGCTTTACATAGTAAATCAGTACTTGTCTTTACATCATCTTTACGTTGTAAATTTTCATGTGACATTGTCACTTTATGACCAGAGGTCTGTTTTCTGGTTCTTTTAGAGTGTGCCTTTCCTGTCGATCTACTTTCTGGTGCATTTTGGGTATAGTGGTATAACCTTATGTGAACCGGTTCTGTAATATGACTTCAAATGTACCAACAAGCTTTGTCCGCGCTTATCTGAGAGCTTCAACAGCAGAACAGGATGCTTCGCGTGCCCTGGAAACTATCGAGGCTTTTGCCAGGGAAAGAGGCCTGATCATTTGCAGCTACTATATTGAGAATGAATCCGGCACCCGTCTTGAGCGCCCGGAACTTTTTCGTCTTCTGAGAGATTGCCAACAAAATGACATTTTGCTTATCGAGGATGTGGACAGACTTTCCCGCCTGTCAGGGGAAGACTGGAATACGTTGAAGAAAATGATCCGGCAGAAAGACATCCGGGTTATGGCGGTGAATGTGCCGACGACATGGATTAATTCTGGTATGAGTGAGTTTGATAGCCGGTTGTTTGCAGCCATTAACGATATGCTGCTGGATATGCTGGCCGCTGTTGCCAGAAGGGACTATGAACAACGGCGGGAACGCCAGAAACAAGGGATAGAGAAAGCAAGGAAAGACGGCAAATATAAAGGGCGTAAACCTAATCAAGCCAGACATGATGCAATTATCAGGTTGATAGAAAGCGGTAGCTCCTGGACACAGGTACAGAAAGTGCTAGGGTGCAGCCGTGGCACAATCAGTAGCGCAATAAAACGTAAATCCCGGCAATCACTCTAGTGAGTAGGGAAGCTGTTATCCTGAATTACTTTGGATATGGGCATATAGGGGTCAGTTTGGATATCGAAAATTATTGTACGTTAAGCTCATTTTTTATCATTTCTGGTTTTTTTGGAAACGTAATATTCTGGATGTTAAGACGGTCATGCGGGGACATTGAACACAGATAATCATGTCCAGGTACGAACGTCCCATATAGAGTGTGAGCATTGATCGTGCTGTATTTTCGTTTATAGTAGATAGATTCTGTATCATAC
>NZ_JAVUPQ010000297.1:0-1384 GCF_032029835.1 Escherichia sp. AM3
TGATAGAAACAGAAGCCACTGGAGCACCTCAAAAACACCATCATACACTAAATCAGTAAGTTGGCAGCATCACCAGGCTTTTATTGGAAGAATGCAGGGTTTATTTTTCCATCAGAGGATATTGGTGTAGTTAGTGGGATTCTGGCTCTGGTGCTGTATAATTTTATTTTTGATCTCAAGGCGTACTGGGCTTATAAATGCGTCACGAAGAATATCGATTTTTCGTGGTTTAAGAAAAAGCAGAACCACAAAATAGAATTATTTCTTACACAACCTCTGGTGGCAGGATTTCTGTCGTTAATCATGTTGAGTGCAATGAGTTGGGGGCTATACCAGCTTCTACCCTCGTTATATGCGCTGTTCCTGATTTCGTTACTTGGGCCGTTGGTCATCTTTCTGCTGTTTCGGATGATCCGCACCAGTTATGTCAAGCAGGTCGCTATTTCAGTAGCGAAAAAAGTAAAATATAAAAGTCTGACTCGCTATGTGCTGCTTTCGGTGTGCATCTCAACGGTTGTTAACCTGCTTACTATCAGCCCGTTGCGTAACAGTGATTCTTTTGTGACAGAGGGGCAGTGGTTAACGTTTAAATCGATAATTGCATTGCTCATTCTTTGTGGCGTAGTGTTGGCGATTAATCTGTTTTTTCTGCGCTTCTCCAAGCGGTACGCTTTTCTGGGCAGGCTTTTTTTGCAGGAAATCGATCTGTTTTTCTCCAGTGAAAATGCGTTGTCGACCTTTTTTGCCAAGCCGCTTTGGCTTCGGTTATTCATATTGCTGGTTATTGAAGTGATGTGGATTACGCTGGTGTCGGTATTGGCAACGCTTGTGGAATGGCGGATTTGGTTTGAAGCCTATTTTTTACTCTGCTATGTACCGTGCTTAATTTACTATTTTTTCTATTGTCGATTCCTCTGACATAACGATTTTATGATGGCATGTGACATGTATTTCCGTTGGGGGCATTTTAATAAGCGAGGAAGTGATAGGAAGTGACCAGATAATACATATATGTTCTGTACTCTCTTGCGCATTTTGATTGTTGACTGAGTAACCAGACAGTTGATGTGCACGATTTCCCCTCGCCCTAACAGACGTGGGCGGGGGCACCCGGTGTGTGCAATATACGAAAAAAAAGCCCGTACTTTCGTACGAGCTCTTCTTTAAATATGGCGGTGAGGGGGGGATTGACTCGCTTCGCTCGCCCTGCGGGCAGCCCGCTCACTGCGTTCACGGTCTGTCCAACTGGCTGTCGCCAGTTGTCGACCCCCGGTCGGGGCTTCTCATCCCCCCGGTGTGTGCAATACACGAAAAAAAAGCCCGTACTTTCGTACGAGCTCTTCTTTAAATATGGCGGTGAGGGGGGGATTGACTCGCTTCGCTC
>NZ_JAVUPQ010000298.1:0-1370 GCF_032029835.1 Escherichia sp. AM3
TAACCTGTACCGGAAATAGTAATTTTCATGAGATTACACTTTAATCAGTTAACTGGGTAATGGCGGATAGCCACGAAATTAAATAATGCTGTGGGCGGTTTTACGCTTAGAAGGAAGGTAAGTCAAGTCGGTCGGCAGGCCCGGCTTGTAAACGAATAAAAATGACGAGTTCCATCTGGAACCCGCCATTTTTGAAAAAAACAACCTAATTATTTATATACTTCCGCGGTGGCCAGAGTATGTGCCTGTAGATCTTTCTCCGACAGCGACAGCGCGCAGTCGCTCAGCGCCGGCCAGTCAATCCCTATCTCCGGATCGTTCCAGATGATGCTCCGTTCTGACTGCGGCGCGTAGTAATTCGTCGCCTTGTAGACAAACTGCACAGTTTCGCTCAGCGCCATAAAACCGTGGGCGAACCCTTCCGGGATCCACAACTGACGTTTATTCTCTGCGCTGAGGACCGCTCCCACCCATTTGCCAAAGGTTGGCGATGAACGACGGATATCTACCGCCACGTCAAATACCTCGCCTTCCACACAGCGGACCAGTTTGCCCTGGGCGTGCGGATCCAGCTGATAGTGCAGCCCGCGCAATACGCCTTTCTGGGACTGGGAGTGGTTGTCCTGGACGAATTCCACCTGGCGGCCCACCGCCTCATTAAACACCTTGCTGCTGAAGCTCTCAAAGAAGAAGCCTCGCGCATCACCAAACACGCGCGGTTCAAAAATCAGCACGTCAGGAATATCTGTTTTAATAATGTTCATCTTTTGCTACCCGTTTATTTGCCCAGGACTTCTGTTACCACGCGAGCCACACCCTGACGCCAGTCCGGGAGAGTCACCCCAAATGCCTGCTGAAATTTTTCATTCGACAGGCGCGAGTTGAGCGGACGCTTCGCCGGCGTCGGATAGGCCGTCGTCGGAATGCCCTTCACTTCCTGAACCGCCAGCTCTGCCCCGTGGGCTCTCGCCACCTCAAAAACATAGCGGGCGTAGTCGCACCAGCTGGTCTCGCCGCTGGCCACCAGATGATAGGTACCGGCCAGCGCCGGATCACGCAGTGTTTCACGGATTGCCGTCGCTGTGCAGTCTGCCAGCAGCTCAGCGCCGGTGGGCGCCCCGTGCTGGTCGTCAATGATGGAGAGCGTCTCTTTCTCCCCCGCCAGGCGGAGCATGGTTTTGGCAAAGTTGGCGCCGCGGGTGGCATACACCCAGCTGGTACGGAAAATCAGGTGACGCGGGTTGCCCTGCTCCAGCGCCAGTTCACCGGCGCGCTTGGTTTCGCCGTAGACGTTCAGCGGGCCGGTTGCCTCATCTTCCCGGCGATAATGGCTACCGGCGCCGTCGAACACATAGTCCGTGGAATAATGC
>NZ_JAVUPQ010000299.1:0-1364 GCF_032029835.1 Escherichia sp. AM3
GTACAGCAGAACGCAGTCCGGCAGCAAAACTGACCACATCACGCCCGATTTCTGCCTGATGCGGTGGGAGCAGATCGTTTTCATTTCCCAGGATATATTCCACCGGGTCTTCATATGTCACGATTTTGGCGTCGGGGAAATTGTCCATAATGTAACGGTACAGTGCTGAACACAGCGTTGATTTCCCTGACCCGGTTTCACCACATACAAATCCCAGACCGCTTTTGCAGACCATTGCTTCAAGCAGATCTGGTTCAATGTTCATGGAGAGAATGTCCGGTATTTCTGTCGGGATGACACGCATGGTTATTGAGACTGCTTTCTCCTCCGCACCAGATGTGCCCTGAATGAGGTGAGAGCGTAACCGGATGCGTTCTCCGCGTTTAAGACCATAGCGACCGGATGCATCCCCGTTAATCTGTATCGTCCTGTCAACCGGATTGCCTGCCAGAACGCGGGGAATGACTTCCCGACCGAACAGTTCATCAATCAGGGAGGACATGAGTGTGGTTGGTAACGTTGCACTGGAACAACGCACCCGTCGGCCAAAGCGACTGACAGATACAGGTGACCCACCGGTCAGATCCACATCACTGACTTTATGTGCGGCACACCAGACAAAGAAATGCCGTAGTTCATCTGCAGTGAAACGCTGAAACGGAAAAAGACCAAACTCATCAGGAATATTCATCGGGAGCCTCCTTCAGTGCCTATAAGCGGACGCCAGTGAGATTTCTGAAGATTGAATTCCGCATGATTTTTAAGGCGACGAACACGATCTCCAGTGACCAGTTTTTTCCCGTCACCTGTAACGGTTTGCATTTGATCAGAAACATCCGGACGGGTGATCATGCCCTGACGCCAGAGAAGTGAGTACAGCATCATGCCCCGGTAATCACGGGTGAGGGTTTTCTGGTTGGCTTCAAGCGTCAGGTCGGCGTTTTGTCTTCCTTCCTGCCATCCCTGCCGTAATGCGGTTTCCCACACTTTTCGTTGCACGCTGTCTTCTGGAACGACGCTGCCTTCTGTACCCGGAGTGGCTGTTGTTGAAAGCCCCCGGAGAAGCCAGTCACGCCAGCCCGGTGGATTGCTGACAAAGCGTTCAGGGCGAATGATGGTCCAGACCCGGGAAGAGGTCCGGATTTGATCTGGCGTGATATGAGCTACGTCCTGTGCTTCATCAATAACCGGTGGTAGCCAGCCTTCCGGGCTAATCAGTGGCCGGAAATCGTATAAGGCATTAAGTGTGCTTTCCCGGGCGTTGAGTGCCTGAATCAGCTCCCATGAACGCTGAGCCTTGCCACCACGAAATCCAAGCGTTTTACCTGCGTCGGTCAGCATTTTCCAGCGTGTTTCTGACAGAC
>NZ_JAVUPQ010000300.1:0-1361 GCF_032029835.1 Escherichia sp. AM3
CGCTGAGCCTGAATCAGATTAGCGGGCAGAACCGCGGAACGGTAGCTGTCGTAGTAAGCAATTGCGGCAGAGAATGTCGGTACCGGAATACCATTCTGCACGGCATACGCAACGACATCACGCAGCGCCTGCTGATAGTCATCAGCGATCTGTTTGAAGTACGGTGCCAGCAGGAGATTAGCAATACCAGCGTTTTGCGCATAAGCATCAGTAATCTTCTGCAGGAACTGCGCACGAATGATGCAGCCCGCGCGGAAAATCTTAGCGATCTCGCCGTAGTTTAGCTCCCAGTTGTATTCATCAGAAGCAGCTCGCAGCTGAGAGAAGCCCTGAGCATAGGAAACGATCTTACCGAGGTACAACGCGCGACGAACTTTTTCGATAAATTCAGCTTTATCACCAGCCGGTTGAGCCTGCGGACCACTCAGCACTTTCGAAGCAGCTACACGCTGGTCTTTAAGCGAAGAGATGTAACGAGCAAATACGGATTCGGTGATCAGAGACAGAGGTTCGCCGAGATCCAGTGAGCTCTGGCTGGTCCACTTACCGGTACCTTTGTTTGCTGCTTCATCAAGAATGACATCAACGAGGTACTTACCTTCTTCATCCTTCTTGGTGAAGATATCTTTGGTAATGTCGATCAGGTAGCTGCTTAGCTCGCCTTCGTTCCATTCAGTGAAGGTTTGCGCCAGCTCTTCGTTGGAAAGTGTCAGACCGCCTTTCAACAGCGCATAGGCTTCAGCAATCAACTGCATGTCACCATACTCGATGCCGTTATGAACCATCTTCACATAATGGCCAGCACCATCAGCACCGATATAGGTCACACATGGCTCACCGTCTTCAGCAACGGCAGCAATCTGCTTCAGAATCGGCGCAACCAGCTCATAGGCTTCTTTCTGCCCACCAGGCATGATGGAAGGCCCTTTCAGAGCACCCTCTTCACCACCGGAAACACCGGTACCGATAAAGTTAAAACCTTCGGCAGACAGTTCACGGTTACGACGGATGGTGTCTTGGAAGAAGGTGTTGCCGCCATCAATGATGATGTCGCCTTTATCGAGGTAAGGCTTCAGGGAATCGATGGCGCTGTCGGTGCCAGACCCGGCCTTCACCATCAACAGGATACGACGTGGTGTTTCGAGGGATTCTACAAACTCTTGTACTGTGTAGTAAGGAACCAGCTTCTTGCCAGGGTTTTCGGCAATAACTTCTTCGGTCTTTTCACGGGAGCGGTTGAAAACGGAGACGGTATAACCGCGGCTTTCGATGTTCAGCGCAAGGTTACGCCCCATCACAGCCATACCGACAACCCCGATCTGTTGCTTGGACATTACTTACTCCTGTCTGGTGTGGTCACT
>NZ_JAVUPQ010000301.1:0-1355 GCF_032029835.1 Escherichia sp. AM3
CAGTCAGTACAGTCTCCATGACGACTGTAATGACTGCAAACGCATTACCTGACATATCAGTATAAACAATGAATTAACCTCTTGGCGTATTTTTTACATCACTGGCCCTCACCCCCCAAAATTCTCTCTGAAAAATTGTTGCGGTTAACGTTGCCAATGTATCCACCCATTTCAGAAGACGATCTGGCATCCTGGTGGCATGCTGCGATGTGCTTCAGGTGAGTGCACTGGGCGGTCAGCACAGGCGGTTTCGACAGCGAAATTGCACAGGACGTTATGCCGGCTGTGAGTACAACATCATAGCCTTACTTGATTGTACGGTAATGCCAAATACATGCAGACACTATGGTAAATAATACAGCGGCAAATAATGCCGTCACAATCAGCGCGATTGAGACACCTGTTTTCGACGCCAGTGGCACCAACAATGCGCACAGCCCATAGCCAAGTGTGTGACTGGCCGCAAGCCAGCCCGCGCCTGCGCCGTCGGCCAGCTTATCATTCAGTCAAAGTTGATAAGCGGGTGTTGCCAGAGCGGCCCCACATGACAGCACTGCACAGCCCAGGTAAAACAACCATAGCTGTTCAGTGAGCATGATAGCCAGACCACTACTCATCAACACCCCGGCACTCAGGAGCAGAGCCACTGGAGTCAGGCGCTGTGGACGGAGTACCACGAACTGCGCGATAAGCGCAGCTATTGCGGACAGCCCCAACAACCACGCCACCTGTTGGCTAATAGTGGTGGTATCAGTATCGAACTGGCGAGTAAGGGCTGGCGAAAGTCCAAGCTGCATCATGCTCATTGCCGCAGCCAGTAACATTGCGCAAAGCAGATAAGGCAGGCAATCCCGCTTCAGGCTGACGCTCTTGCGCTCCGGTGTGGGCTGTGGTGGTGTGCCGGGCAACCGCAGAAGCATCACCACAGCCCACACCGGAGCTGCCATCAGCATCCACACTGGCGCCAGAGGGTGAATGACCAACATTGCCGCCGCGCACAGCGGCCCGAATAGCCTGCCGCAGCTCAGGCCGGAGCTGATGGTTGCCAGAGCGGCCATGCGATTCCCTTCTCCCGCTCTCTGCAATGCCCAGACCTGACAGGCTGGCACCATTGCTGACACGGTCAGACCGTAGACGATCCGGGCGATGATTAATATTCCCAACCCCACCGCTGTTGTTACGGCACCGGTAGCCATCAGCACGCTTCCCAGCCCAAGCAGGGTAAAGCTTACGCCATATCCTCCCAGAGCCCACAGCACCACAGTCTTACTGCCAGTAAGGGAAATTTGCTTTCCCCACCATGGGGAAGATGGCAGAAACAGCATTGAGCCCAGCATCAGCAGGGCAGCCCATAC
>NZ_JAVUPQ010000302.1:0-1352 GCF_032029835.1 Escherichia sp. AM3
ACGCCCTCTGACGAGTAAACAACCGCTGGCTGGCCAGCGGCTTTCCGTTTTATCCCGACTAAACAGCACCAGTGGCCGGATGGCACGGCAGGCATATGACTGGCTGAGTCTGGCACCACTCTTTCTGGATACTGAAACGACAGGACTGGATAATACCGCGGAAGCCCTGGAAATCGGCCTGACCGATGCTGCCGGTCAGGTGGTATTTGAAACCAGGCTGAAGCCCACGGTCGCCATCGGAGCGCAGGCCGCCGCCGTGCATGGTATCAGTGAGCAGGCTCTCTGCGGCGCACCATCATGGATAGATGTGGCGCGGCAACTGCGGCATACAATCGGAGATCGACCAGTAATTATCTTTAATGCCCGGTTCATCGATAGGAATTTAAATCCCCAAAAGACTAAAAAAGCACCACAAAACGGATGTTTCTTCAACACCCCTTGTGCACCATATGAGCGGAAACGACTATTAAACAGGATGACACTGATTGATACAGGGTATGAATGGCGGTTTTTTGCTCCGTTTCCGGTAAAATGGACGCAACTTCCCCTCTGCGGCTCTCAGCCGCACACCTGCTGTCGTGCCAGTCGCTCATGCATCAGGACCGTAACCCCGCTTCAGCCCCGTAAAACGCATCTGACTTCCGCACAGAATGCACTTCAGCGGGTCAACCTTCAGTAACCTCTGATACATCCCTCTCCACCTGATTTGCATCGCCGTTTTTCTCACCGTCTCCGTTATGACGTACACAACTTCTTCCAGTAAGCGGCGCTTCACCGGACTCAGGAAACCGTAGTACCTCACCATACGGAACCCCTTATCCGCTACATGCCAGGAGAACCTTTCCATGAACTCATCTCCACTCATCAACAGGTATTCTTCCCGTTTTGTACGGTGACTGTTGTAACGCAGACCGATTTCATCCTGACCGGCATAATGCTCCAGCCGACTCATCGGCACCGGTGGCTTTTTCAGGTAAGAGCCGAAGTACACCGCCACATGTGTGGCGTTATCCATCACCCTGGATATGTTGACATTCCAGCCGCGGCGGTAATGCGTGTCCAGGAAGCAATTCCAGTCCCGTTTGCTGTTTCCTTCCACTGCCAGTTCATCCGGTATTACCAGCTCCGGGTATTACCGGGACAGTAGCCGCGTTATCCGGTAACGCCACATGCTCATCACCTTACGGGCGTAAAAATGAAGATTTTTCCAGGTGTGGCCCGACGTCACACCACCGGCAGTTGTCGATAAATGGATATGCGGATGCCACTGCTGGTCACGCCCCCATGTGTGGATCACCGTGAATATCCCCGGCTCCACATCTGTCTGATGGCAGATTTCCAGTATCACATCC
>NZ_JAVUPQ010000303.1:0-1352 GCF_032029835.1 Escherichia sp. AM3
TCTATTGTCGTCCAGTGAGAATTGCTGAGAACTACGAGTTATGGCACCCTGAATGGGACCCACTAAGAAGGGTCCAAAAATCGAGGGTCCCAAATGGCAAAAATCGCTAAGAAGCTCACTGACACTGAAATCAAAAGCACTAAGCCAGCCGATAAAGAAATCAACTTGTTTGACGGTGATGGTCTGATTCTACGAATCGCTCCTTTGGCGAAAGGAGGCAAGAAAAATTGGTATTTCAGGTATGCAGTACCAGTGAGCAAGAAAAGAACCAAAATGAGCCTTGGGACATATCCTCACCTTACCCTTGCAAGAGCCAGAGCCTTACGTGATGAATATCTCTCCTTTCTGGCAAATGGTGTTGATCCCCAAATCCATAACAACGATAAGGCGAAGGCATTAAAGAGTGCTACTGAGCACACTCTCCAAGCCGTAGCGCGGAAATGGTTAGATGAGAAGGTAAAAACATCAGGTATCTCACAAGACCATGCAGCAGACATCTGGCGCAGCTTAGAGAGAAATGTCTTTCCTGGTCTGGGTAATGTCCCTATCAATGAGATCCGACCTAAGCTCTTAAAACAACACCTTGATCCTATTGAGCAACGAGGCGTATTGGAAACGCTACGCCGCATCATTTCACGTCTGAATGAAATTTTCCGGTGGGCAGCCACTGAAGAACTTATTGAGTTCAACCCGGCTGACAACCTTGGCCAAAGATTCAGTAAACCAAAAAAGCAAAATATGCCTGCCCTTCCCCCAAGCGAATTGCCAAGATTTATGGCATCTTTAACGAATGCGTCAATCCGTTTGGAAACACGTATGCTAATTGAATGGCAATTGTTGACATGGGTTCGTCCGGGTGAAGCCGTTCGCGCAAGGTGGTCTGATATTGATACAACCAACAGTATCTGGAACATCCCTGCTGAATTTATGAAAATGAAAAAGCCTCACAAAGTTCCTTTGAGTAAAGAAGCTTTGCACATCCTTGAATTAATGAAATCAATAAGTGGACATAGAGAATGGGTTTTCCCCAGCATTAAAGCGCCTCTTAATCATATGCATGAACAAACAGCCAACGCAGCTATAATCCGAATGGGGTTCGGAGGCGAGCTTGTAGCTCACGGTATGCGTTCTATTGCAAGAACAGCGGCAGAAGAATCCGGTAAGTTCAGATCTGAAGTTCTTGAGGCAGCGCTTGCCCACTCAAAAAAAGATGAAATTATCGCAGCATACAATCGTGCAGAATATCTGATAGAGCTTTCACCGCGACGTTAACCGATAAATATCCGATGCCATGGTCGTTGCCAATTGGCATGACAACATAAGCCGCGCTCTGGCTGGCCGCATCTTCAATC
>NZ_JAVUPQ010000304.1:0-1344 GCF_032029835.1 Escherichia sp. AM3
CCCATAAGCGCTAACTTAAGGGTTGTGGTATTACGCCTGATATGATTTAACGTGCCGATGAATTACTCTCACGATAACTGGTCAGCAATTCTGGCCCATATTGGTAAGCCCGAAGAACTGGATGCTTCGGCACGTAATGCCGGGGCTCTAACCCGCCGCCGCGAAATTCGTGATGCTGCAACTCTGCTACGTCTGGGGCTGGCTTACGGCCCCGGGGGGATGTCATTACGTGAAGTCACTGCATGGGCTCAGCTCCATGACGTTGCAACATTATCTGACGTGGCTCTCCTGAAGCGGCTGCGGAATGCCGCCGACTGGTTTGGCATACTTGCCGCACAAACACTTGCTGTACGCGCCGCAGTTACGGGTTGTACAAGCGGAAAGAGATTGCGTCTTGTCGATGGAACAGCAATCAGTGCGCCCGGGGGCGGCAGCGCTGAATGGCGACTACATATGGGATATGATCCTCATACCTGTCAGTTCACTGATTTTGAGCTAACCGACAGCAGAGACGCTGAACGGCTGGACCGATTTGCGCAAACGGCAGACGAGATACGCATTGCTGACCGGGGATTCGGTTCGCGTCCCGAATGTATCCGCTCACTTGCTTTTGGAGAAGCTGATTATATCGTCCGGGTTCACTGGCGAGGATTGCGCTGGTTAACTGCAGAAGGAATGCGCTTTGACATGATGGGTTTTCTGCGCGGGCTGGATTGCGGTAAGAACGGTGAAACCACTGTAATGATAGGCAATTCAGGTAATAAAAAAGCCGGAGCTCCCTTTCCGGCACGTCTCATTGCCGTATCACTTCCTCCCGAAAAAGCATTAATCAGTAAAACCCGACTGCTCAGCGAGAATCGTCGAAAAGGACGAGTAGTTCAGGCGGAAACGCTGGAAGCAGCGGGCCATGTGCTATTGCTAACATCATTACCGGAAGATGAATATTCAGCAGAGCAAGTGGCTGATTGTTACCGTCTGCGATGGCAAATTGAACTGGCTTTTAAGCGGCTCAAAAGTTTGCTGCACCTGGATGCTTTGCGTGCAAAGGAACCTGAACTCGCGAAAGCGTGGATATTTGCTAATCTACTCGCCGCATTTTTAATTGACGACATAATCCAGCCATCGCTGGATTTCCCCCCCAGAAGTGCCGGATCCGAAAAGAAGAACTAACTCGTTGTGGAGAATAACAAAAATGGTCATCTGGAGCTTACAGGTGGCCATTCGTGGGACAGTATCCCTGACAGCCTACAAAACGCAATTGAAGAACGCGAGGCATCGTCTTAACGAGGCACCGAGGCGTCGCATTCTTCAGATGGTTCAACCCTTAAGTTAGCGCTTATGGGA
>NZ_JAVUPQ010000305.1:0-1335 GCF_032029835.1 Escherichia sp. AM3
GGTCTGGCGTCATCCCAACAAAATAAACATACAGAACTGGCACCAGGCGATCCGGGACTGGGTAAATCAGTTCTGATTAATACGTTGTCGGAAATACAGATATCATCTGCTCAGAAAAACCTGCCCTTCATTGCCTATATCGATAAGGGATACAGTGCTCAGGGACTGGTTCAGCTTATTCGCGACTGTCTTCCTCCGGAAAGAAAAGACGAAGCTGTCGGTATTATTCTGAGCAATGATCCGGAATACACCCGTAACCTTTTTGACGTGATGTACGGCGCTAAAAAGCCTATTACGCCGGAAAAGAATTTCATGTCATCTGTGCTGTGTGCTCTCTGTGTCGATACCGGTACCGGTCAACCCTGTAACCCCGGAGACACCCGACAAATTATCAACCAGCTTATCGAGCTGGCTTTTAAAGAGTACGGTGAAAATAATCCGCGACTTTATCGCGCCTCAACGGAAGAACTGGTGGATTCAGCACTGCAGGACTCGGGACTGTATGAAAAACATGATGCAGCCTGGTGGGCCAGATCAACCTGGTTCGAAGTCCGGGATATGCTCCACAATGCCGGGTATATCATGGCGGCTCAGCGGGCACATTATCAGGCAATGCCCCAGCTTCCCGAAGTGTCCTCGATGCTGGGCCATACCAGTCTCAGGGATGTTTTCGGTACTGTTCAGCGTGATGGTTCAAACGAACTTCTGCTGGACTACATCCGCCGCGCTCTCGAGCAGGGACATAACGACTACCCCATGATATCCGGGTATACCCGGTTTATGATCAACCCGGAAACCCGGGTCATCGCTGTCGATCTGAATAATGTTGCCGGTGACAAAACGCCTGCAGGCAGGCTTAAAACCGGCATCATGTACCTGCTTGCAGGTCAGATCGCCGGTGGTGACTTCACCCTGCCACAATACAGGGATGAAGTGTTAAAGCAGCTTCCACGGGAATACCATGAAATCGCTCTTAAACGTATTAACCAACTTGATCAGGAGGTTAAGACAAAAGTTTATGATGAACTGCATAACGCCCGGGGCATTGACTTCATCTGGGAAAATCTGGATACCCAGGAGCGTGAGCAACGCAAGTTTGCTATCCGCACGGTTCTGAGTACGCAGTATCTGAGGGACTACCCGGAAAGCGTTCTTAAGTCAGCAAATACTCTCTGGTTAATACGCTACAAACCCGAAGATATCCCCGTACTGAGGGATAACTTCAACGTGCCTGAATTTATGCTGAAACGCTTCCTGAAAATGCCGGAAGGCCCGGCACCAGATGGTAGTGGTGTTCCAGTACTGTGAGTAATCAGGGTAAAAAGAGGCACGAGT